>NZ_JBRRDY010000007.1:0-143994 GCF_056759935.1 Stenotrophomonas sp. STEN035 | reverse complement strand
TGGTTTACCAGAGCCGCGAGTATTGCTGTGGCTTCATTGAAGCCAGCTTCGCGGCTGACGCCGCTCCCACAATACTTCGGGGCTGCCGGTGTAACGCCGCTGCCGAGCATGGCTCGGCACTACCGGTGATGCCACCTGCACGCCTCGGCGTGTAGGATCAGTTCCATGGCAGGCGCACTCTCCCGCATCGATCGCATCCCCAGACTCAGCCGTCTCGGCTGGTTGATGGGCTTGTACGCGGAAAACCACGATCATTTGATGCGTCTGTTTGCACCAGACCGGTTGCAGGTGGGCAGCCACCTCTCCAGCATCGGCGACGGGCTTGATCTACGCCTGGATGTGATCGAATGCCACCGCTATACGGTGGAACTGCGCATGACCTACGACCTGTGCGATCCGGTCACCGGCGAGCCTGATCCATCGGCATTCGTTCGGCTGTACCGCGATGCGCGTCAGGCTGAAACCACGCATTGCTACGTGGGCCGACGCTGGCAGGACGTGATGGGCATGTATCCGCCGCCGGAAGCGCTGATCAGCCACCGCATGCGCATGAACACCTTCCTTGGGAAATGGCTGGAATACCTGGCCGAGCGCGGTCACGGTGTGGCCACGCTGCGTCGGGTTGACGAAACGGTAGTGCCAATCCGGCGCATGGATGTACTGCCCGGCTGAGGCGCGAGCTGCTCATCGGTCATACTGCACGCCCCTTGGTTCCGGTTGTCGCTATGCCGTACACCCCGATTATGGCCACGCTTGGCTATGTGCTGTCTGCCGATGGCAGCAAGGCCTTGATGATTCACCGCAACACCCGGCCCGGTGACATGCACCTGGGCAAGTACAACGGGCTGGGCGGGAAGATGGAGGCCGATGAGGACATCCTCGCCTGCATGCATCGCGAGATCCGCGAAGAAGCTGGCATCGAATGCGGCACGACGCGCCTGCGCGGCAGCATCAGTTGGCCGGGCTTCGGCAAGAACGGTGAGGACTGGTTCGCCTTCATCTTCGTCATCGACGACTACACCGGCACGCCGATGGAGGTTAATCGGGAGGGCACGCTGGAATGGGTTGCAGTGGACCAGCTGGAATCGCTGCCGCTGTGGGAGGGCGATCGCCACTTCCTGCCACTGGTGTTCGACGCGGACCCGCGCCCGTTCCATGGGGTAATGCCGTACCGCGACGGGCGCATGCAGTCATGGAGTTACACGCGCCTGTAATGGCTTGCTGCAGTGGTGTCATGTAGCCCGCTCCGGCGAGCAGCACTGGCTTCGAGGCCGTTGGAGTGATCCGGACACGAACGTGTCCGGGTCCAGCGCTGGCGTGTCGCACATCGGGCACGCTGGCCAGGCGCGGGTACTGTCCACTGTTCAGGTGCTCGCGGTACCCTGTTGCGGTCCATGTACCGTGAGTTCCCATGAAACGCCATTTCTCGATGCTCCGTGAGTTCCAGCTCGCGGACTGGTTCACCCTCGGCAACGCGTTCTGCGGCACCGGCGCGGTGTTCGCGGCGATGCGCTTCCTGCAGGACGGTGAGCGCGGCTTCCTGATGTTCGGCATGGCCTTGATCCCGCTGGCGTTTATCTTCGATGCGCTGGATGGCCGGGTTGCGCGCTGGCGCCAGTCCTCGTCCACGTTGGGGCGCGAGCTGGATTCGCTGGCCGATGTCATTTCCTTCGGCGTAGCGCCGGCTGCCCTGGCTTATGCCTGCGGCATGCAGGGCGGTTGGGACTGGTTGATCCTGAGCTATTTCGTCTGCTGCGGCGTCAGCCGGCTGGCCCGTTACAACGTCACCGCCGTGGAAATCGCCGGCGAGTCGGACAAGGTGCCGTATTTTGAAGGCACGCCGATTCCGACCAGCTTGGCCTTGGTCATTGTGTTGGCCTTGGCGGCCCATTTCAGTGCGATCGGCCCGGCGCTGTGGGGCGGCAGCTGGCAGCTGGGGCCGTGGCAGCTGCATCCGCTGGTGCTGCTGTTTGCGCTGTCCGGCTCACTGATGATCAGCAAGACGCTCCGGATTCCCAAGCCCTGACGCCGATGGGTCGATCGCATTGCTATCATCACCGGGCATCCCGGGAGTAAGGCAATGGCGGCGGCAGGCAACAACGACAACGCGGATTTCGAGGCCAGCATGCGCGGCGCCTGGGAGGCATGGTCACAGGCCATGCAAGGCCCTGGCGCAGCGGCAGGCGGTGATTTCCCCTGGCGTGAAAGCATCGCCCAATGGACCCGCCTGGTCAGTACCGATACGCCGCCGGAAGTGCAGGCGCTGGGCGCGCGCTTCCAGCATCAGGCCGGCGACTGGCTGGGCATGATGCAGCAGGTAGCCGCGCGCTTTGCCGGCCGTGATACCTCGGCGGCGGAAGTGGCCGGGGCGTGGCGCGAAGCGGTGCAGGCGGGGCAGGGTGACGATCTGCTGCAGTGGATGCTGGGCGCTGCACGCGGTGGCAATGCACTGAACGATCAACCCTGGCTGCGCGAGTTCGCCAAGGCAGCACAAAGTGGCTTTGGCGGCGGCGATTGGTTGAATGCGCCGGCATTCGGTCCGGCGCGTGAGCATCAGGCGCGTTGGCAGGCTCTGCTCAAGATCCAGCAGGACTACCAGGCGCGCGCCGAAGCCTATGTGGATACGATCCGCAGTGTTCTGGACGATGCCTTCAAGCGCTTCGAGGCCAAGCTGGCTGAGCACGAAGTGCCCGGCAGTCAGTTGACCAGTGCGCGGGCGATGTTCGACCTGTGGATTGATGCTGCCGAAGAAGCGTATGCCAAGGTGGCGCTATCCGAAGATTTCCAGCGCATCTATGGCGAGTTGGCCAACGCCCAGATGCGTCTACGCGCGGCGTCGCAGAGTGAACTGGAGCGTGCCTGCGATGCGATGGGCGTGCCTACCCGCACGGAGATGGATGCGGCGCATCGGCGCATCGCCGAGTTGGAGCGACAGGTGCGGCGTCTGATCGCGGCGACGCAGCAGAACAGTGCGCCTGCGCAAGCCGCACCTGCGACCAAGCCGGCAAAGCCCTCGGCAGGCAAGGCAGCCGGCAAGCCAGTGAAGCCTCTACCACAGCAAACGGCGACACAGCAGGCGAAGAAAGTCAGCAAGAAAGCTTTGAAGAAGGTCGCACAGAAGACCGCGGTGAAGAAACCTGCTGCAAAGAAGCCCGTTGCCAAGAAAGCAGTTGTTGCCACCAAGTCGAAGCCCGCGCCTGCCCGTCGCAGGAGCGCCAAATGAAGGGGCCGCTTGGTTTTGGCAACGATGACCTGCTGCAGGAAACACTGCAATGGCAGCGCAAGCTGGTAGATGGTTTGAAGCTGCTGCCCGGCGTTGAAGACGTGGACTACGGGGTCACCGAACGCCAGGAAGTGTGGAGCGATGGCAAGGTCAAGTTGTATCGCTTCGTCAACGATCAAGCCGATACCAGCAAGCCGCCGTTGTTGATTGTCTATGCGCTGGTCAACCGGCCATATATGGTCGACCTGCAGGACGGCCGCTCGCTGGTGCAGAAGCTGCTGGCGCTGGGTCAGGACGTGTATGTGCTGGACTGGGGCTACCCGGATCGCTCGGAGCGCTTCCTGACCCTGGAAGACTATCTACTGCGCTACATCGATGGCGCGGTGGATCACCTGCGGGCACAGCGAGATGGCGCGCCGGTCAACCTGCTCGGCATCTGTCAGGGCGGCGTATTCGCGCTGTGTTACAGCGCGCTGCGCCCGCACAAGGTGCAGAACCTGATCAGCATGGTGACGCCGGTCGATTTCCATACTGCGGACAACATGCTCTCGCATTGGGCGCGGCACGTGGATGTGGACCTGTTCGTCGATACGCTGGGTAACATCCCGGCCGATCTGATGAATGCCAGCTACCTCATGCTCAAGCCGTTTCGCTTGAACGTGCAGAAGTACGTGGGCTTGATGGACATCCTCGACGACAAGCAGGCCTTGGAAGACTTCCTGCGCATGGAGAAGTGGATCTTTGATTCGCCGGATCTGGCGGGCGAGACTTTCCGCCAGTTCGTCAAGCAGTTCTATCAGGCAAATGGTCTGATGAATGGCAGTATTCGCATCGGCGACGAGGCGGTGGATCTGGCCAAGGTGCAGATGCCGATCCTGAACATCTATGCCGAGCAGGACCATCTGGTGCCGCCGGCTGCATCCAAGGCGATGCAGGCGCAGGTTGGCAGCACCGATTACACCGAGCTGGGTTTCCGCGGTGGGCACATCGGCATCTATGTATCCGGGCGCGCCCAACGTGAAGTGCCTGGTGCCATCAACGATTGGTTGAGTAAACGCGTATGAAGCTGATCTGCAATTTTTTGCTCGCTGCAAGCTTGGCTGTGGTGGCCTTGCCGGCAAGTGCTGCTCCCAGCGCGGCAACCCAACGCGAGATCACCGGTTTGATGCAGGCGCTGGAAACCTCCGGCTGCCGCTTCCAGCGCAATGGCACTTGGTACGACGCAGTTGCCGCGCGTGGTCATCTGCAGCGCAAGTACGACTATCTGCTCAAGCGGGACATGGTCGACAGCAGCGAACAGTTCATCGAACGCGCCGCCAGCCGCAGCAGCATGAGCGGCAAGGCTTACAAGGTTTCCTGCAGCGGTGCGCCGGAGCAGGATGCCTCTGCGTGGTTCCTGCAGCAGCTGCACCGCCTGCGTACACCGGCTCGCTGATGTCAGCGCTGGCGGCCAGATCGACAGCGCAGGTCTGAGTCTCATGCGGCTCGAGATGGCCCCGATGTGGTTGCGAATCCTGGGCGGGGTCTGGACCTCGCCCAATAGCTTGATCGGTCTGATCGCTGGTTCGCTGGGCAGCCTTGCTGGCGCACGCCCGTATTGGAGCCGCAAGGAGTGCGCACTGGTATTCCGGCGCTGGCCTTGGGGGCCGGGCGGCGCGATCACGTTTGGCATGGTGATCCTGCACACCGGCGAAGATCTGAATGGTTTGTGCCAAACCTACGAGCATCGCGCTGGCCGCTGCGAGCACCCGCGCGTTCGCTTGGGCGATCATGAGCGCGCGCATGTCTTTCAATACCTGGTGCTGGGCCCGCTGTTCCTGCCGGTCTACCTGTTGTGCGGCGGTGTGAGCGTGCGTAATCCGTTTGAACGTGCGGCGGATTACTACGCCATGCATGGCCGGGGTTGGTGGCCTGGTCGCAACTGAGAGTGCAGTCATCGATGTTTATGCGGCGAGTGCTGACATCAAACGACAACCTTTTATGTACATCTCTGTAACGTGACCCCGCGTATCGTTGCACCTGTTACAGATCCAACAGGAGCACGAACCACCATGGCAGTTGTTCTTTATATCGGTGGCAGCAAGGATGGCGATAAGGGTGTGTTGCCGTACGGCTTCAGCAAAACCCGCGCAGATACCGAGCATGGCCCGGAAATTTACGTCGAACGGATGATGAGCGTGACCGGCAGGGGCGCGATGCGGGTCATGGTGCTGGAAGACCTGCGTGACGACATCGCCAGCCAACGGCTGTATCAGCATCTAGCCTGAGTATTCAGGCGCGCGCGCCGGGCGGCAGGTCCGGCGCGTGCTGTCAACGGCTTTCCCCCGGGCCCGCGCATTGCCAGAATGGCAGCTTCCGTCACCGTGGTTACCGCACCGGCAATGCAAGACATCAAGCTCGCGCAGCAGATCGCGCAGACAATCGCCGACGAGATCGGCGCACAAGCCACTCAAGCCAAGGCAGCCATCGCGCTGTTGGATGAAGGTGCCAGTGTTCCGTTCATCGCCCGCTACCGCAAGGAAGTGACCGGTGGCTTGGATGATACCCAGCTGCGCAATCTCGAAAACCGCCTGACCTATCTGCGCGAGCTTGAAGATCGCCGCCGTGCGGTGCTGTCCAGCATCGACGAGCAGGGCAAGCTCAGCGATGCGCTGCGCGAGCAGATCATGGGCGCCGATACCAAGTCGCGACTTGAAGATCTGTACCTGCCCTATAAGCAGAAGCGTCGCACCCGTGCGCAGATTGCCCGCGAGGCGGGGCTGGAGCCACTGGCCGATGGCCTGCTCGGCGATCCAATGCTGGATCCGCAGACTTTCGCTGCAGGCTTTGTCGATGCCGAGAAGGGCATCGCCGATACCAAGGCCGCGCTGGAAGGCGCACGCGCGATCTTGATGGAGCGTTGGGGCGAAGACGCTGCACTGGTTGGCGAACTGCGCAACTGGCTGGCTGGCAACGGCATCATTCGGGCCCGCGTTGCTGAAGGTAAAGAAGCCGAAGGCGCCAAGTACCGCGACTACTTCGAGCATGCCGAAGCATTGGCGAAGATTCCTTCGCATCGCTTGCTGGCCTTGTTCCGCGCGCGTCGCGAAGAATTCCTGTTCCTTGAGCTGGACCCCGGCAATGATGCCGAAGCCGGGCATCAGTATGCGGAAGGCCGTGTCGCGTTTAACGCCGGCATCGCCAACAAGGAGCGGCCGGCTGACCGCTGGCTGCTGGATGCCTGCCGCCTGACCTGGCGCGCCAAGCTGCATATGCATCTGCTGCTGGACCTGTTCAATCAAGCCCGCGAAAAAGCCGAGGCCGAGGCGATTGCGGTGTTTGGCGACAATCTGAAGGATCTGATGCTGGCAGCGCCGGCCGGCCCGAAGGCCGTGCTCGGTCTGGATCCGGGTATCCGCACCGGTTGCAAGATCGCCGTGGTCGATGCCACCGGTAAGCTGCTGGCTACCGATACGGTGTATCCACATGAGCCGCGCCGGCAGTGGGAGCAGTCGCTGCAGACGATCAAGCAACTGTGCATCAAGCACAACGTCGAGTTGATCGCGATCGGCAACGGCACTGCAAGCCGAGAAACCGACAAGCTCGCAGGCGAGGCAATCGCTGCCTGCGCCAATCCCAAGCTGCAGAAAGTGGTGGTCAGCGAGGCCGGTGCGTCGGTGTACTCGGCCTCCGAGTTTGCCGCCAAGGAGTTCCTTGGATTGGATGTATCGCTGCGCGGCGCCGTTTCCATCGCGCGTCGCCTGCAGGACCCATTGGCTGAGCTGGTCAAGATCGAGCCCAAGGCCATTGGCGTGGGCCAGTACCAGCACGACGTGGATCAGTTCCGCCTGGCGAAGGCGCTGGACGCGCGAGTTGAAGACTGCGTGAATGCCGTCGGTGTGTTCGTCAATACCGCCTCGGCAGCGCTGCTGACACGCGTGTCGGGTTTGTCATCGACGGTGGCTGAAAACATCGTTCGCCATCGTGATGAGAACGGGCCGTTCAAGCGCCGCAAAGACCTGCTCAAGGTCGCGCGCTTGGGCGACAAGACCTTTGAACAATGCGCGGGCTTTCTGCGGATTGCTGACGGTGACGAGCCGCTGGATGCCTCCGCCGTTCACCCGGAAGCATACCCGGTGGTGCAGCGCATCGTTGCGGCCGCCGCGCGACCGATCAAGGCGCTGCTGGGTGACGGCAGTTACCTGCGCAGCTTGAAGGCCGAGCAGTTCACCGACGAGAAGTTCGGCGTGCCGACCGTGCGCGACATCCTCAAGGAAATGGAGAAGCCAGGCCGCGATCCGCGTCCCGAGTTCAAGGCGGCCCGTTTCGCCGAGGGCATCGAGGACATCAAGGATCTGCGCGAAGGCATGATTCTGGAAGGCGTGGTCAGCAATGTTGCCGCGTTCGGTGCGTTCGTCGATATCGGTGTGCACCAGGATGGCCTGATCCATATCTCGGCGCTGTCCGACACCTTCGTCAAAGACCCGCGCGACGTGGTCAAGGCCGGCGACATCGTCAAGGTCAAAGTCCTGGAAGTGGATGTGGCGCGCAAGCGCATCGCACTGACCCGGCGCCTGGAAGATGCGCCCGCGCCGGCCAAAAAGCCCGAGCGTGACGAGCGTGGTGCAGGGCAGGGACGTGCTGCTGGCGCTGGGCGCGACAACGGTCAACGAGGCCAGCGCAACAATGCGGGCAATGGTGGCGGCCGACCGGCAGTGTCTGCAGCGCCCGCCAACAACGCCCTGGCCGATGCATTTGCACGGGCAAAGCGCGGCAGCTGAGTCAGCTGCCGCAGGACCGCATCAATCTTGTAGGAGCGGCGTAAGCCGCGAAGCTGACAATGCTGAGGCACCGGGCGCCACATTGCCCGATGACGTTTCTGCTTCGCGGCTTGCGCCGCTCCCACAACGCATGAATACAGAAGGCCAGCTCAAGCCGGAGCAAGCGCTCGTTGCAGTGCCTGGCTGAGATCGCTGCCGGTATAGGGCTTGGACAGCTTCACGCCGGCATCGAACACCGCAGGCAGCTGATCGATATCCATACCGGTGGCTACCAGGAACGGAATACCGCGCTGCCTCAGGCATTCAGCAACCGGGCTGCTGTTCTCGTTGCATGCCAGCCAATAGTCCAGGAACACGAGCTGAGGCTGCAGCTCCTCGATCATCTGCAGAGCAGTGCTGACCGAGGCGGCGACGCCGCCTACCTGCATGCCTTCCATCTCAAGCTGCATCTGCAGCAGCATGGCGTTCAACTCGTCGTTCTCGACGACCAGCACTCTCGTACCTTCGAGCGAGCCCATCGCTTTCCCCTGTATCCGGATCGATCGAAGTATAGCCAGTCGCCGAAACAGGCATTACACAAATATTTTCAGTCAGGGTCTGCCCAAGCGCCGAAAGCTCCGCTATAATTCCGCTCCTGCCAGCCGAAGTGGCGGAATCGGTAGACGCAGCGGATTCAAAATCCGCCGCCCTTAAAAGCGTGGGGGTTCGAGTCCCCCCTTCGGCACCAGAGAAAACAGGCACCCATGGGTGCCTTTTTCTTTGTCTGGAGTTTGTCGGGCATTTCCATTTTCTTGGCGTACGGCACTGTAGTGCCGAGCCGAGCCGAGCCGAGCCGAGCTTGGCGGGGGTTTTGTCAGTAATGCTTGATCCTAGTCGTTGATGTGGGAGCGGCGTAAGCCGCGAACCCCTGCAGTCGTGCGGCTATCCGGGTGTCTCACTGTCACTCGGGTGGATCTGTTGCTTCGCGGATTGTGCGGATCTTACAAAAACCGCGTGGCTGGCCGCGTTGATGCAGTCAGTGCTGACGCTGTCCCCGGCTTCGCTGTAGTGCACCACCCTTGGCGCCCAGCAAGAACAGTAAAATCCCGGCGCCGAGGATCGACCAGTGCTGCATGCGATCGCCGCTGGTGACGTAAACGGTGCGATCCGATCCTTTTACCTTGAACTCAATCACCTCGCCTTTGGCGGGGTTGGGTGATTGCGAGCGCTCGGCAAAGAGATGGTTGGCGTGCAGCGTAGTCCCGGCGAAAGAGAGAAGTGCGCCAGCCAGCAGAATGGCAAGTGCTTTCATGTTCATTGGATGGCCCTTGCCGGTTATCGGCACCGCTCAGCACAGAAGTATGTTGTCCCAGGGGACCGGCTGTCGATGAAGGTTCGACTGCCTACCGACTGCTTTCTCAGCCTTGGCGGGTAGGGCAGCAGTACCGTAAACGCCAGGCAAGAAAAAAGCCCCGATTGCTCGGAGCTTTTTAGAAATGGCGTCCCCACGGGGATTCGAACCCCGGTCGCCACCGTGAAAGGGTGATGTCCTAGGCCTCTAGACGATGGGGACGCGTATTCTTCAAATCTCAAATTGTAGATTCAGGCGGCCTAAGGCCTGAATTGGTGGAGCCAAGCGGGATCGAACCGCTGACCTCCTGCATGCCATGCAGGCGCTCTCCCAGCTGAGCTATGGCCCCACGTTGTTACTAGCCCGCCATTATAGCGGTCTTTTATCGAATTGGAAGCTTTTTCTTCTTCCGTGCAATCTCTTGGGAAGATTGCTTCGATAAAAAAAGACCCGATACGGCTGGGTCCGTTTGTACCTGATGAATGGCGTCCCCACGGGGATTCGAACCCCGGTCGCCACCGTGAAAGGGTGATGTCCTAGGCCTCTAGACGATGGGGACGCGTTATACTCATCAAATTGTCGACAATCCAAACGGCCTAATGTTTGGATTTGGTGGAGCCAAGCGGGATCGAACCGCTGACCTCCTGCATGCCATGCAGGCGCTCTCCCAGCTGAGCTATGGCCCCGGTGTTGCGTTGTTACGTCGTTGCCGAGAAAGAAATAATAGCGGGGCTTCACATTTCCCGCAAGCGATTTGTGAAGAAATTTCTTCATCCAATGAGATTGGGCTGAAAGAGGTTGCGATCTGCTCCCAGCGCTCCCAGCGGACAATGCTGACGCTCGCCAGCGTTGGCGCCCTGCAGCCTTGGCGACGAGGTAGTGCCAACCTGAGGCTGGGAATAAGGCCTGCCAGGGGTGTCGTTGTGCAACTTCTCTCATATGTAGTGCTGGGCTGCCTCTTGAGTGGCAGCGAAGACCCAGTGGTTTACAAGTGCGTTGGTGCAGAGGGGTACTCCTATCAATCGCTGCCGTGCGCGGGCACTGAGCTGAAGCGCTGGAGTGTTGTGTCTGACCCGGCAGATGAACAGACGCTCAGGCGCCGGGCTGAACTGCGTGCTCAGCTGCAGCGGGGCAGGCTGCAGTCGAGCCGCGGTGTCAGGCTCGAACGTAGGCGCGGTGACGTGGCGCCAAAGATGAGCGCCTGCGAGAAAGCACGACAAGGCCGGGATCGTGCCTATGCCAAAGCGGGCCTGAAACGGGATTTTGCGATGTCGAGCTTGTGGGACAACAGGGTTCATCAAGCCTGCAAATAGCTGGTCTGCAATGACGCTGCAGCTGTTCTGCTGTCGATGCGAGGTGCGCGCGCATCTATCAGTCGGCGATGTGGGGTCTGTGCGACGGTATTTAGTTCTGGGAGTTCTGGCGCGATGCGGCAACAGTGCTTGTGGGTCCCCGGTTGCCTGCGGGAAATCGGTTGCACCGCACTGCAGCGGCGGAACATCGATCGCGGATAGGCTCATTCAACGTATTTTTGCCCGCGGATGAGCGCAATGAGGCTGGCCTGAGCTCTCTCCGGCCTTATACCCGCTCATCACGTGTGCTGACGAGAGTCTATTGGCGCCTGCGCTCAAGGGCTGTCCGAGCAGCGGTGTGAAACTCAGCGAGTGCGTCTTCCAGACCGCGCAGAGCTTGTTGCTCCAGAAGTCGCTCCAGTGCGGCAGCCTTCTGCGCAATTTCGGCTTCGTGTATGAAGGCGAATGCGCCGCGAAGAGAGTGCAGGTGCCTCCCGATGACGTCGCTTTGTTGGCTGATGCTGTGTGCTGTCGCGTGTTGAAGAGCTTGTTGGATCGCGAGTATGGAATCTTCCAGTGATGTGATCAGTGGGAGATGCACTTCAGGGGGTAATGCGCCGGTGGCGATGTCACACGGCATCTGCGCGCCTTGCTCGGGAGGGGCGCGTTTGCCGATTGCAGCCAATGTTGTGCGCAGTGCTTCCAGCAGTACTGGCTTGATCAGGATGCTGTTGATGCCCGCCTCTTTGCTACGCGACCTGTCGCGGTCCGAGGCGTGGGCTGTAACCGCGATGATGGGAGTGGCAACCCCGCGCTTGCGCAGGGTGCTTGAGAAGGCGAAGCCATTCATGCCAGGCATGTTCAGATCGGTCAGTATCAAGTCGTAGTTCTGACTATCGAAGGTGGCGATCGCCGCAGCGCAGTCTTCGAACGTACTGGCGCTGCAGCCCAGCGTCTCGAGCTGCAGCTGCAGCAGTTTCCGGTTGGCAGGGTGGTCATCGACCACCAGCACATGCAGCGCGGTGTGTTGCGGTGCCCCCGTAGTGTCTGGGCGCGAGTTTTCATTCAGCCTGACAGGGCCTGCTGCTGGCAGTGGCAGGGTGACAATGAAGGTGCTGCCATTGCCAGGGGTGCTCTTCACTTCGATGCTGCCTTGCATCAGCTCCGCCAGGCGCCTGCAAAGCGCAAGCCCGAGTCCAGTCCCGCCGTAGCGTCGAGCGATCGTGGAGTCTGCCTGCGAGAAGGTAGTGAACAGAGCCGCTTGCTGCGCCACACTCATGCCGATGCCGGTGTCGCTCACCCCGAGCACGATGGCAGAGTCGCTGGCTGAGTCATTCTGCAGATAGACCTCGACCAGAACATCGCCGGATTCAGTGAATTTGATCGCGTTGCTGATGAGGTTGAAGATGACCTGCCGAATGCGTGTTGGGTCACCCATGTAGCGAGGGTGCAGGCCATCATCAACAATGAGTTCGATTCCCAGTCCTTTGGCATGGGCCATGGGTGAGAACATGTCGATACATTGTTGCGCGACTTCATTCAGGTCGAAAGGTATCGACTCAATCGTCATCTGTCCGGACTCGACCTTGGAGAAGTCCAGAATGTCATTGATGATGTTCAGCAAGGCAGAGGAGGATGAGGTGACCGCGTGTAGTCGACTGCTTTGTTCTGTAGTCAACGTAGTGCGCTCCAGCAGCTCAAGGTTGCCCAGGATTGCGTTCAGCGGTGTGCGGATCTCGTGGCTCATGATGGCCAGGAAGGTCGATTTGGCTTCGTTCGCGGCCTCCGATGCGGCCCGGGCGTTCTCCAGCTCCTGCTCAACCTTTTTGCGCAGGGTGATATCAGTGAAGTTGCACAATAGAACATCCATTCCCTGGTACTTGGTGGGGACGATGCTCGCCAGCAATGCGCATTGGTTGCCGTCGCGGGTCTGGATGTCCAGCTCGATGCCCGGCGAAGCTATCGCCTCGGTGTCATGCGTATTGAATGCATCAAGAAAACGCAGGTGCAAAGGCTGTGCTGCATCGCTTATCGCCGATGCATAGGAGACCATGACCGAATTCTTCAGCAACACTTCGCCTGTTGAAAGCGATAGAAGTGCTTGCCCGAAGGGGGCGGTTTCGACCATTGTCCGGTTCAGGTTCTCGCTCTCGATGATACGTTCCGAGCGTAAATAGCCAGGCCGGAAAACCTTGTGTTCAATCAACAACAGCACTGCCCAGACAAAACTTATTGCGAGCAGCATCGCAGCGATGTAGGCCAGCAGGGTGGGCCAGAGCGCGGCGATGATGGTCCTCCATGAAAAGGTGTGAATCAGATGCCAGCCAGCGTTGGCGGAGGAGACTGGGTCGGTTGCGACAAAACGCCCATCCTTCCTCTCGAATCTGCCACGTTTGTCCGCGGGTGCCCCAGCGGCCCAGCGATGGATCGGGAGTTGCGATATCTCGCGGGCATTTGGTTGCTGCGCGCCAAGAAAAAGATCGCCCTGAGGGCTGGCAATCAGCCAGAACTCATCGGTCTGCGTTGAGGCGAGCGATGCGGCCACCAACTCCACAGGGTAGGACGCCACAAACAACGCAAACGGCTGCGTTTCAGAAAAGGCCTGTTGCTGCAGAAACAGCGAAGGCCTGCCAGTAAGTGGGTCATTTGCAATGGGAAGCCACACCGGCCCGGCAGATGTTGGCTGCTGACCGCCTGTTGCGGGGGGGCGCGGCTGATGTGGTGTCAGTCGCTGGATGAGAGTCGCGGTAGGCTCGTTCTCGTGCGTGGCCAGCAGGTTGCCGTCGGGCAGAGGGCCTACCCCGAGGAAGGTTCTGTGCGGGTTGAAAAAGTAGATGGATGCCGTCAGCGCCCGGGCGAAGGTGCCGGCCTGATGGCTGACTTCATCGGCCAACTTCAGATAAGGGGCGAAACTCTCCATTGGTTGCCCTTGATCCGCGTCGCCAAGAACAAGTACTCGCGGTGAATTGGCAGAGCGCTGGATCGTCATGCGGCCGCGGTTGTCGGCGAATCTGCTGACAAGCGCGTCGTCGGGTTCCTGCCGAGACTCCCAGGCGTACTCTTCCTGTGCGGTAGTGATCCGCATTGCCCCTTCGCGTATCGCAAAAACCGATTGCAGCGCGACCAGGCGACTGGTCTGGTCGGCGTGCCTTTCCGCGATGTAGTCCCTGATCTGTGAGTGGATTACCACTGCGGTCACCGCGCCCAGGATCAATGTCGTGACGATGCCGCCGACATAGAGAAGGCCGCGCTGGTGCCGGCTCAGCAGTTTCAAGGCATTTGCTCGGGAGGGCGTATCAGGGCTCGTATGTTCTTTTGCGGCGCCTGTCTCAGAGGCCATTTGAGATCTCACTCGCGTTTGGTTGCTGCCCGTTGATGTAGCGAAAAGCCCAGTTCCAAGGCGTGGTCTGAAGGTTGAGAGGTGAATATTCGGACTGGGCCGATGTAGGCCGGACGGCTGCGCTGGAACAATGACCTCGTCGAAAACAGCCCCTTCCCTGATACCGCCGCTCCTGGCGTGGAGACATCACCCATGAACGCTCTTGCCCAGTTTGTATCACGACGACCGGAAGCCCGGATGATCCAGAATGCGCTGGTGGTTGATGGCAATGAATTGCAGCATCTTCCGATGGTCAAGGTATTGCGTCAATCAGGTGTGTCTGAAGTTGTATCGGCCCTGGATGGGGCCCGTGCCGTGGCTGCACTGCGCGACCGAAGCTGGGATCTGGTCGTGCTCGATCTGGATATCGTCGACCTTACCGGCCTGCAGGTGATCGACCTGCTGGCCGAGCGTTGCCGGACCGCCCGTCTGGCCATCGTGAGCAGCCAGCCGAGCCGGATTTTGAACGCGGCATCGGCCTATGCCGCCCACCGAGGGCTTACCGTGGTTGCTGCGCTGCGCAAGCCGCTGAAGGCGGAGCAGATCAGGAACATCATTGCAGTATCGGTCGAGCAGACGATTACAAGTCAAGACGCTTTGGCACCAGCCAAGCCCGGTACGCAGGAGTTCTCCCGCGACGAGCTGCGGGGCGCGCTGCTGGAGCAGCAGATCCAGGCCTATTACCAGCCGCAGCATTGCGCCATCACCGGCGTTCTGCGCGGTGCTGAAGTATTGGCACGGTGGCACCGGGTCGATGGCTCGGTGTTGGCGCCGGCCGAGTTTCTCCCCGCAATCGAGCGCGAGGGGCTGCTTGAGTCGCTCACCAGCTACATGTTGTCCTGTGCGTTCGACTGCATCGCCGGTGAAGATTCGGGTTCATCGTTGTTGATGGCCGTCAACGTTCCTGCGCGCGTGGCGACCGGTGTGCATTGGGCGCAATCTGTTGCCGACCATGCCTACCATGCAGGTGTTGATCCGAGCCGGGTGGTGATCGAGATCACCGAGGACGGCGGGGAGTTGTGCAACCCGGCATTGGCCGGGGCGGTTACCCAGCTACGCCTGCGTGGTTTCAACTGTGCCATTGATGATTTTGGCAGCGGCGACTCCTCGTTGGACAGATTGTTGCAGGTGCCGTTCAACGAGCTGAAGATCAACCGCAGCATGTTGGTGGAAGCACGCGATCATGCCCATGCCCGCTGTCTGCTTGCCAGCACCATTGCCATGGCCCGGCAGATGGTTGCCACTGTCGTCGTCGAAGGCGTCGAAACCTACATGGATCTGGACATGGTGCGCAGTTTGGGCTGTCACACTACCCAGGGATACCTGCACGGTCGTGCAATGCCCAAGGCCCACTACCTGCACTACATCGGCCTTCAGCACTGAATCGATTGGGGGCGCTGGCACTCGGGTCGGGCACAGCCTGGACGATGCCAAGCGTGAATCCTTGGCTTTGTCAGTAGTTTCTGTGCCCAGCACCGATGCCGATAGCGTGTATTTGCTCCCCCCTGGCCGCACGGCCGGGGTATTGGTATTGAGTCGGTAGTGGTAACGCTGCTTTGTGGGTGATCGCCTTGCTGCGGTTGCATGCCAAGCCGACGCATGCCTTTCGGCCACCTACGACGGAGCTGGATGTTTACGCACTGGCTGCAATGGTGGCTGGGTTCGGGGTGGTAGAGAGGGGTGATCAGTCCCGCCTTCCGTATGGGGCTCAGCGGGTCGCAGCATCCGGGAGGCGCGGTGCTAAGGGGGGGGGGCAGTATCGGGCTGCGGGCAGCGGCTCCGCCGGTCCGAGTGCAGCCGAGCCTCAGCCGTGTGTAGAGTTGGCTAAGTGCTTGGCTGCAAGGAGTTAACCCTCCGTGCAACGAAGGGCTAAATTTTTACTCAGAAGTCTTTGTCTTTGAGCGTGATGTGACATAAATTCTGTCCAGAAGTGCCTCGCAGGGTAGGGGATGCCTCCTCAGCCTGGATTGGCCAGCTGTCAGCGCACTTCACGGAGAGCCTTGCCATGAGTGGTTTCAAGATCAGAGTGATCTTGGCTGACGATCACCCGGGCATGATCGCTGGGGTGAAGTACGAGCTGTCATCGGTCGGCACCCTGGAGCTTGTCGGGACTGCCGCCGATTCGACTGAGTTGATGGCCCTGCTCAGCGGCGTTGCATGCGATGTTGTGGTCTCCGACTACGCAATGCCGGCGGGCGACTTCGGGGACGGGATCGCTCTTTTCGGAATGATCGCCAGGCGCTACCCGCAAGTAAAGCTGGTAGTGCTTACCATGCTTGATAATCCGGCAGTGCTGCACACTTTGCTGACGCAGGGGGTGACGTGCATTGTCAGCAAGTCGGATGCGCTGACGCACCTGGTGCCTGCTGTCCATGCCGCGCAGAGTGGCGGCAAGTACTACTCGCCTACCATTGAGAAGGTAGTTCAGGGCATCGAACTTAACAGGCGCAGCCGCAACCCTGCGGGCATTTTGAGCATCCGGGAGTCCGAGGTAGTGCGGCTCTATGCATCGGGATTGACGGTCAACGAGATTGCCGAGCGCCTGCATCGCAGCAAGAAAACCATCAGCACACAGAAGGCCAGCGCGATGGAGAAGCTGTCCATCGAGAAAGATGTTGATCTGCTGCGTTACGCCATGGAGAACGGGCTGGTCACTTCTTCAGGTGGCAATTCGGCCACGTCCGAGGCAAGTGAAAGCTGAGCGCTTTGGGGTATAGAGCCGCTGCGCAATCCTTATCAAAGCCCGGGCTGGGTCATTCGACGTCCAGCCCGGTTTTGCCGGACTCCCACTGCAGCATGATCTTGCGCCTGCGCTGTGGCGAGGCATACATGAATAAATTGAGTGTCTCCAGGAACTGATTCTTCTGGAGGGTGGATAGTCGGGCGAAGCCGATCAGCAGCCGTTTCACGTCTGCGGTTTTCTTGTCCATCTATGTATGTTCTCAGCCGCAGCTCAAAAGCAAAGCACGCATGCGAGCGCCACATTGGCGCCGCACAGGGAATTTGCTCATGTTGTGTCAAGCGGTCTGGCGCAGCCATAGGACCTGTCCCAATAAGGCGGAGATATCTTGCCTTTTGGTTGGCCCTTAGATTTCGGAATTGACTCCCAAGTTGACTGTGGCGGCTGACTTGTGGCGGTTGTCGGCGTGAGCTCGCGACGAAGAAAACGGCGGCATACGATCTGCTCGGCTCAGGACGCGCGGGCGATTGAAGGGCCAGCTTCGGCGTCGGCCAGGCCGGATTCGATGCCGTACCTCAACAAGTCGACATCACGCTTCAAGCCCAGCTTCAACATTGCGGCGCCTTTTTGGGTGCTGATGGTTTTTTTGCTGCGGCTCAAGCGCTCTGCGATCTCGTTGACCGTCAATCCAGAGACAAAGAAGCGGATGACTTCCAGTTCCCGGGTCGTCAGTGTCTGCACACCCGAGCTTCCAGAGGTGACGGTTCCGGCGATCTCGGTGATGGTTGGAGACAGGTAGCGACCGTTGGCAAATGCGCCATGCACGGCGGGCATAAGGTGATTGAGCGAGTCGGACTTGCTCAGGATGCAGGAAATGCCCAGGGTCAAAAGTGAGTGCACGATGCCGGGATTCTCCAACATGGTGAGCACTACGATCTTTATGGATGGATAACGTTTTTTGACCAGCTTCAACAGCGCTATGCCGTCGCCGTAACGCCCCCCGGGCATGGAATAGTCGGAAATGAGAACGTCACATGGACTGCGCGCAAGCACATCCATAAGCTCGGTCGAGTTTCGTGCCGATCCCGTAACGGAAATGGTGCCAGCCGTTGTAAGCACGTACTGAAGGCCGGCACGCACGGCTGAGTGATCGTCCGCGAGAACAACGCGGAGGCTGAGTGGCTTCATGGCGGATCGGCTTCAGTTGTTGAAGGGGGAGAAACCTCTGCAGAGCAGACAGCTACGCCGCAGATAGCCGGCGCATGGCATGAAGGGGCAAAGAGGTTGTGGGGTGCTATGCGCCTGTTGTTACTTTATTTGCGTAGTGCCCGCAAAGTAAGCACCACGGGTCTTATTCAATGCGCTGGCTTCGTAGGACATGTCTGATCTTTGGGCAATGGTGGGGCAGGTTTGAATTTGCAACCAGCTTGCTCTGGTAGCTGCTTCAGGTGTTGCCGCGGCTAGGTTTGGAGCTTGGTTTCTCGGGGTTTTGTACGCCGACGCGGACGTCGTGGCGTACGCCGGAGACGCGGCCGCACTATGGAATGTGGTGGTTTTGAAACTGTGGTTTCATTGAAGGAAATCACGGCACGTTAGATGAACGTTTCCCGATGATCGCTGAGCAAGAGCGGCTGGTGGCGAAAGTGCGCGCAATAAGTGATGTATCACATTAATATTGAGTGCAATCTTGTAGGGAATGATGATGGTTGATGATCAAAGTACAGTGGAAGACGACGCTCCTGCGCCCGTAAAACGGCGCGGGCGGCCACGTCTTTACGCTGCGCCGCTATCCCAGGCTGAGCGTGCCAAGCGCTATCGCAAAGCCCGGCAGTGGGATGACAGCAGCTTGGATGATTGCCGTGACCCGGTGCTGATGGATCGGCTGAATTGGGCGTTGAAACATAAAGAGACTTCCCAAGATGCCAAGGCAGCGCTGGATATCTATCTGGAAGAGCTGGTGCGTCGGCATCACAGCAAGGGCAAATCGCTGTTGAAGTAGCTGGAGCGAGCCCGGGCATTGCCAAGAAGATGTTGGCTCGGCTGTACTTGCCCGGCTTCGCTGGGGAAAGAGTTCCCGCTTTGAGTGATCCGCGTTGGATTGGATCAGCGGTCATGCCGCTGTTGCCGGTTGTTGGCGAATGTGGGTTTCGGTCATTCCATTCCAGTGAGGCTTGACTACGCTGACTGCATGACCACGTTGACGGAACTGCAGGAAGCAATTGCCCTGCATAGTGATGCCGGCTTTACGCCTACTGCCATTCCACGCCTGGCGCTGATGCGCTCCGACGATGTCAGCGCCGCCTCGGACGCTGTCTACGAAGCTTGGCTGCTGGTGGTCGCGCAGGGGCATGTGCGATTGACGCTCGGCGAGGCATTTCTCGAACTGCCCGCCCAAGGCTATGCGGTGACATCGGTGGACCTGCCGATGTCCGGCGAAATCTGCCAAGCCAGCCGCCCTTTGCCGTTTCTGGGAGTCGCGCTGAGCTTGGACCCCACGATTCTGGCGGCTGTGCTGTTGGACATGGGGGAACAGCTGCATGATCTTCCGCCATCTGTTGGTATGGCCATGGGGGCGCTTGGAGAGGTATTGCTGGATCCACTGACGCGTCTGGTCCGGTTACTGGCCCAGCCGGGCGATATCGCGATGCTCGCCCCCCTTTATGAACGCGAGGTACTTTACCGGCTATTGCT
Organism: Stenotrophomonas sp. STEN035; assembly: GCF_056759935.1. NCBI lineage: Bacteria > Pseudomonadati > Pseudomonadota > Gammaproteobacteria > Lysobacterales > Lysobacteraceae > Stenotrophomonas > Stenotrophomonas sp. STEN035. The sequence goes on along the minus strand of NZ_JBRRDY010000007.1, from coordinate 124,639 downwards.
TGGCGAGCAGGGGGCGATGCTGCGGCAGCTCGCACTGTCTGACAGCAGGCTGTCGCGGGTCAGTAGTGCGATCAGCCACATCCGACGTGAGTACACGTGCCCGATGCGGGTAGAGGTGTTGGCCAGGAACGTGGGCATGAGCTTGTCTTCATTGCACCGGCATTTCAAAGCGGTAACCGGAATGAGCCCCTTGCAGTACCAGAAACGATTGCGCCTGCAGGAAGCACGGCGGCGTTTGGCTGCGCAGCAGCAAAGTGCAGCAAGTATTGCGTTTGCTGTTGGTTATGAAAGCCCATCGCAGTTCAGTCGTGAGTACAAGAAGATGTTCGGCGTACCTCCGTCACGCGATGCGGTGGAGTTCCGCGACAGCATTCTGCGGCCAGCTCGCCCGAGTGAAGTGCTGCAAGCGTCGAACCTGGTATTGAGCGGTCACGAGCATTGAGAGGAACAGGCAAGAACTTGCCGATATCTGGCTACCCGGTCGAGTTCGAACGCTCCTAATCTTCCGCGTCATGCGCTGAGCAGATAGTCATCACACCGCGTGTCGTGGGGCTGTGTACCTGCCAATGCGTGGTGCACTGTCGCGATCGTCGTCTTGAAAAATGGACTGTTGGACCAAGGGATGCCCTGGATCAATCGCGTCGTGAGATGGATCTCGCAATGGCGCAGTGATATGGCTGGTGCATGCAGCTTTATGGAAAGTGACTTGGCCAAGAGTTCAGCATTGGTCGCTTTCTTCCACGCTTCCAAGGCAGCCGTTGGCGAATCAATCCGAGCTGCAGCGAGATTTTCCTGGACATTCGCGACATCCACGCCCACCGCGGATCGGGTTTCCCATTTACTACGCAATGCAACACCATCTGGAGGGTATTTCAATGAAGGCATCCGTCGTCAGTTCATTGGGCGGGCGGTTCGATGTGCGGGACATCGAGCTGGATCAACCCCTTGGCAGGGAGGTGCTTATCGATGTCAAGGCCTCGGGCCTGTGTCATAGTGACCTGACAGTCGCCGCTGCGGGCATTGGCTATGCGCCGCCGGTAGTGCTTGGGCATGAGGTCGCCGGGATTGTGGTGGCCATTGGTGATGCTGTGTCCGACGTGAGTGTCGGCGATCATGTCGTCGCCAGCTTGATTCAGTTCTGTGGGAGATGTGTGCAATGCCTTTCCGGACACACCCACGGTTGCCTGCACCCTGAGGCGACACTGCGCGGCGAAGGCGAACCAGCGCGCTTGCGCGCCACGGACGGTAGCGTAATCAATCAAGGCTATGGACTGGGTGGCTTTGCCGCACAGGTGTTGGCGCATGAAAACCAGATAGTTTCAGTACCGAAAACGCTGCCCTTCGAGCAGGCCGCGCTATTGGGGTGCGGGGTGCTGACCGGGGCAGGGGCGGTGCTTAATACGGCCAAGGTGCAGCACGGGCAGACAGTGATCATCATCGGTGCCGGTGGCGTTGGGCTGAGCGGCATTGGCGGTGCGGTACTTGCCGGTGCGTCGCGGATCATCGCCATCGATGTGGCCGAAGGAAAACTCGTGCGCGCCAGTAGTTTTGGTGCGACCGACTTGATCAACTCCAGCGAGGTTGACCCGGTACAGGCGGTGAAAGCGTTGCTTCCAGGTGGCGCTGACTATGTATTTGACTTCGTGGGTATCCGCAGCGTGATCGAGCAGGGATTACGGATGCTGGCCAAAGGCGGTGGGTTGTACCTGGTTGGCGTCGGTAGTGCTACAACCATCGACCTTCATACCCTCGGTCTTCAATTCAATCAGAACCGGATTGAAACGGTCTATATGGGCTCGTCAAACCTGAAGCGTGACATTCCTTTCTACGCGGATATGGCGCTTGCGGGGCGCTTGAGTTTGGAAGGATTGGTGTCGAAGAAGATCGCGCTTTCGCAGATCAACGAAGGTTTTGATTCGCTGAAGGATGGCGCAATTGCCCGTGTTGTCGTAACAGACTTTGAGAACTGATGGCTCGACACACCAGCTATCACCGCTGCAGATACGTTATGTCAGCCCGCTACTCGCAACGCATCCACCACCAGCGCGAACGCAGCCGAATGTTGCCGGCGGCTGGGGTAGTACAGATGGTAGCCAGGGAAGGGCGGGCACCAGTTCTGCAGCACGCGGACCAGTCGGCCTTCTTCAATGTGCGGGCCGAACTCTTCCTCCGGCAGGAAGGCAATGCCCAAGCCATCCAGTGCCGCCTCTACCATTGGTGGGGAGGTGTTGAATACCGCTTGACTCTCAACACGCACATTCACCTGTCTGCCGTTGCGTTCAAACTCCCAGACATACAGGCCGCCTGAAGTGGCGAAGCGGATGTTGATGCAGCGGTGCTGGGTCAGGTCTGCGGGAACCTTCGGGATTGGGTGCTTTTCGAAGTAGGCCGGCGAGGCGGCAGCGGCCATGCGCACCTTCGGGCTGATCGGTAAGGCGATCATGTCCTTGTCGATACTTTCGCCAAGGCGTACGCCGGCATCGAAGCGATCGGCGACGATGTCGCGCAGCGCGTAGCTGACGTCGAACTCGATGCGGATGTCGGGATAGCGGTGCATCAAGGGCAACAGTTTGGGTAGCAGGATGGTTTGCAGCGAATGATCACCACAGGTCAGGCGCAGGGAGCCGGCCGGCTTGTCACGCAGTTCAGTGAGGGCGTCCAGTTCGGCTTCGATTTCATCGAAGCGATTGCCAATGGCCAGCAACAGGCGCTCACCCGCCGGGGTAGGCGAGACGCTGCGGGTGGTGCGGGTGAGCAGGCGGATCTGCAGCCGTTCTTCCAAGGCCTTGATGGCCTGGCTGAGCGCGGACTGCGAGACGCCCAGCAGCGCACCCGCGCGGGTGAAATTCCCTTCACGCGCCACGGTGACAAAGGCCAGCAGATCATTGAGGTTGCGTCGTGCCATGGCTGCAGTGTGGCACGGTTGATTGATTAGTTCAGCTAATAGTGGCTAGAAGCATTGATTACCTTATCAGCCGAGTCATCGCGGTGGACAATGGCCACCTTCCCCAAACACTGCCGGAGTTCCCATGTCTGTCAAAGCCTATGGCGCCTATGCCGCCGACAAGCCGCTCGAGTCGATGGACATCAGCCGCCGCGCGCCGGGGCCGCACGATGTGCAGATCGACATCGCCTATTGCGGCATTTGCCATTCCGACCTGCATCAGGTGCGTGCCGAATGGGCGGGTACCCAGTTCCCCTGCGTGCCTGGTCACGAAATCGTCGGCCGGGTTGCTGCGGTCGGCGCGCACGTGAGTGGCTTCAAGCCTGGCGATCTGGTGGGTATCGGCTGCATCGTCGACAGCTGCAAACAGTGCGAAGACTGCGATGCCGGGCTGGAAAACTATTGTGACGGCATGGTCGGCACCTACAACGGCACTACCGCGGATGCGCCGGGTTGGACGTTGGGAGGCTACTCCCAGGAAATCGTGGTTCATGAGCGCTATGTGCTGCGTATTGGTCACCCCGAAGACCAGCTGGCTGCGGTAGCGCCGCTGCTGTGCGCCGGCATCACCACCTATTCGCCGCTTAAGCACTGGAATGCCGGTCCTGGCAAGACGGTAGGCGTGGTCGGCATTGGCGGTCTGGGCCATATGGGCATCAAGCTGGCCCATGCCATGGGCGCACATGTCATCGCCTTCACCACGTCCGAGTCCAAGCGCGAGGCTGCCCTGGCGCTGGGTGCGGATGAAGTGGTTGTTTCGCGTGATGCTGCAGCGATGGCAGCACAGGGCAAGCGCTTCGATCTGATCGTCAACACGGTTGCCGCGCCACACGACCTGGATGCTTTCCTGGCACTGCTCAAGCGTGACGGTGCGATGGTGCTGGTGGGGGCGCCGGCCACGCCACACCCGTCGCCGAATGTGTTCAACATGATCACCAAGCGCCGCACCCTGGCCGGTTCGATGATTGGTGGCATTCCGGAAACCCAGGAGATGCTGGATTTCTGCGCGAAGCACCAGATCGTGGCGGATATCGAGTTGATCCGTGCCGAGGAGATCAACGAAGCCTACGAGCGCATGCTCAAGGGCGACATCAAGTATCGCTTCGTGATCGACAACGCCACCATGGGCGGCTGAGGCGGTTCGCCGAGTCGGTAGTTGCCTGCAGCGTTGGCCCTGACGGCCAGCGCTGCAGTGAAGGCGCAGCATGGTCTGCTGGCGGCTTTCACTGCTGTTGCCGCCATGTCGCGTCGCCTAGCATGTATTGCTTATCAAGCGGATCAGCTCAGGGCAGCCGTATCTTTCATGGGAAACCAGCCAGCCCATCATCCTGATGGTTGCTGGACGCTTCCCGACCGTCCAAAGCCTTGGGGGGCCGGTCTTTCAAGGAACACCTATGCAGGATTCACTGAAGAGCCTTGGGCTCATTGCGGTGGCTGTGCCGATGGCCGCGATCGCGGAAGTGCCGGTATCCGCAGCTTCAACAACGCAGCATGTTTCGGAAGCTGGCAGTCGGCCATCGCTCGCAGGCGCTGCGGAGTATTTCACCGGGCGCGTACGCGTCGACCCGGTGTGGTCTGCCGACCCAGTGCTCACTGCCTCCGGCGCCTGGGTCACCTTCGAGCCTGGCGCGCGTTCGGCCTGGCATACGCACCCGGCAGGACAGCGTCTGGTGGTGATGTCCGGGGTTGGGCTTACCCAGGAATGGGGCAAGCCTGTGCAGCAGATCCGGCCGGGCGATGTGATCACCTGCCCGGCGGGCGTCAAACACTGGCATGGTGCCGGGCCGACAACGGCCATGACCCATCTGGCGGTCACCGGCGTGCTCGATGGCAGCAATGTCGAGTGGATGGAGCAGGTGAGTGATGAGCAGTATCACGCCGCTCAATAGCCTCACGCCTTTCCTGTCTTCGCATCTTGCTGGGGAAGATCCACAGCGCGCACGAAGGCTGCACGCGTCCTTGTGACCAGGTGGTAGTAGGTAGCTGTGGTTCTCGCGACACGGTGATGCTCCCGCCGTGGTTCTGGACGCAACGAGTCCGCTTCTGTGCCGGCACCGCGGCAACACCGCGCTGCCGATCAATACAAACATCATGAAAGAGGTTTCTCATGTCGACCCCCGTCGTCGGCACGCCCGTGCGTGCCTTTGTGGAGCTGGACGAGGCTGCATCGCACTGGAGTGGCGTATTCGCCATGACCCTGTGCGTGTTCGCCTTGATCGCCTCCGAGTTCCTGCCTGTCAGCCTGCTCACGCCGATGGCTGCCGATCTGGGTGTAAGTGAAGGCCTGGTGGGGCAGGGCATCGCCATCTCGGGTGCGTTCGCGGTGGTCACCAGCCTGTGCATAGCGCGACTGGCAGGCAATGCAGATCGCAGGACCTTGCTGCTCGCATTGACCGCATTGATGGCCGTGTCTGGCAGCGTGGTGGCACTGGCACCAAACTACCCTGTGTATCTGGTCGGGCGCGCGCTTATCGGCGTGGTTGTCGGTGGATTCTGGTCGATGTCTGCGGCCACCGCCATGCGGCTGGTGCCTGCTGCGCAGGTGCCACGCGCTTTGGCCATCTTCAATAGCGGAAACGCTTTGGCGACCGTGATTGCGGCGCCGCTGGGCAGCTATCTCGGCGCCGTCATGGGCTGGCGCAGTGCCTTCTTCTGCCTGGTTCCGATCGCACTGATAGCGTTGGCGTGGCAGTGGTGGAGCCTGCCGTCGATGAAGGCTGAGCGTGTCGATGCAGCCAGTGGCGTGCTTCGTCTGCTCAGTCGCAGGGCCGTGGCGCTTGGCATGGCCGCCTGCGCAGCATTTTTCATGGGGCAGTTCGCACTGTTCACCTACGTGCGACCTTTCCTGGAGACGGTGACGCAGCTCGACGTGTCTGCGCTGTCCTGGGTGTTGCTGGGGATTGGCTTGAGTGGATTCATCGGCACCGCCTTGATTGGTGGCGTACTCAAACAAGGTCTGTATCGGGTGCTGATTGTCATACCGATACTGATGGCAGCGATCGCGCTGGCCTTGATACCGATGGGGCGCTCGCTGACCGCTGTCGCTGTGCTGCTTGGGTTGTGGGGGCTGCTTGCCACCGCTGCGCCGGTGGGCTGGTGGAGCTGGATTGCGCAGACGCTGCCCGGTGAGGCGGAAGCAGGCGGGGGCCTGATGGTGGCGGTGATCCAATTGGCTATCGCGTTGGGGTCTACGCTTGGAGGGCTGTTGTTTGACCACAGCGGCTACCAGAGCACCTTCGTCATGAGTGCAGTAGTACTTGCATCGGCTGCGCTGCTTTCCGTGGTGATTTCACGATTGCCTGCTGAGCCCAGTCTGTAGGCATTCCTCCGTGTAGCGCGCCTCCCGCCAGGATCTGTTCCTGGCGGGACACGCCGACAAACATCGCCGTGACCCGGCAACTCGATGACTTTGCTACCAACGAATCGCTGGCGGTACCGGCGAGTCGTGCGAAGGGAACAGGGGAAGCACGCATTCCGACAGCTCCTGCAGAACGTCCTGTGCCGGACGCTGACTGAACTGGATTCCCAGGGCCGCATGGTTGACGCCTGCACGCTGCCATTCACCGAGCAGGTCGATCAGTCCGTTGCGCCCGGTCCGCAAGGTGTAGCCGCCATCGATAGCCGTTCTGGGATGGCTGGGGTCATCCATCAGATCGATCCACTCGTTGGTGACGTGCGGGCGGAAGCCGCCATCCCCGATCAATCCGCGCCACGCGCGTATCTTCTCGGCCAGACGCTTGGGGCCAGCAGCGTGATGGGTGACATCCGGGTAGGTCAGCCAACCATCGGCATGTTCGGCAACCCATTGCAGCGACTGCCGCGAGGTTCCGGTCACCAACAGTGGCACCGCAGCTGCCACCGGCTTGGGCAGCAGCTCGACGCCTTGCGCACGACCAAGGGGCGAGTTGATGTTCAACATGCCCGGTTGCATCAACTCGCGGACGTAGCTGACCGTATCTGCGAAGCGCTCGGCACGTTGTGCGTGTTCGATGCCATACGCCGGAAACTCAACTGGCCTGTCGCCAGAAGCGATACCCATCACCAGGCGCCCACCAGACAGCTGGTCAATGGTGGCTGCCGACTTGGCCAGGTCGATGGGGTGCCGCAGCGAGAAAATGGCGCTGCCAGTGGCCAAGGCAATGTGCTCGGTCTGTGCAGCAAGGAAAGCCAAATAGGTAAACGGGTCGAAGACCTGCCCCGCATCGCCGAACAAAGGGTCGAACAAGGGAACGTCGCGTACCCAGACTGCAGCAAATCCAGCGCGATCCAGTTGAGCAACCAGCGCGGACTGCCCGGCCAAGACCCGCATGTCGCCGCGATAGAAGCGCAATGGCAGGAAGATGCCAAGGCTCAGTGCGTCTTGGCGGAACATCCGCTGGTAACCACGGTGGTGCGCAAACGCGGGAGCGGACGCACCCTTGAGCGCTGTTTGCATACCGATGCTGTTGTTCAATGCGCTCACTTTCTGGTTCTCTATCATGCGCCGGTCGCCGGTTCGGGGATAAGTACGCCGCGTTGTACGGCGGGTCGTTCGGCGACACGGGCGTGCCAATCGCTCAAGTTCGGATAGGCGCTGAAGTCCAGGTCGATGACACGGGCGATGTGCGTCCAGCCAAAACCGGCGATGTCGGCGATGGAGTATTCGTCTCCGGCCAGCCAAGGCCGATCAGCCAGACGCTGATCCAGGGTCGCGAAGAACTCGTCGCTCAAGCGCCGGTAGCGCTCAATCGCGACCGGGAGTGTTTCGTCGGCAAACATCTCGAAGTGAACGCGCTGGCCAAGGATCGGTCCGACGCTGGCGGCATGGAACATCAGCCACGTGATCGCTTCCCATCGTGCCGTGGCTTGCTGGGGCAGAAGACGGCCGCTCTTTTCAGCCAGGTACAACAGGATGGCAGCCGACTCGAACACAGTGATGCCAGCGGATTCATCCACAAGCACGGGAATGCGCGCGTGTGGGTGCAGTTTCAGGAAGTCCGGATGCCGGTGCTCGCCTTCGGCGATGCGCACGTGATGCAGCTGATAGGGTAGTTCAACTTCTTCTAGCGCAATGCTTATCTTGAAGCCGTTTGGTGAGCTGTCGGTATAGAGGTGAAGTGTTGGGGTTGGCACGAAGTTTTCCTTGTTGAGGACGTGCTAGATGCACGTCATGGAGGCGCACTTCAATTGGCGCGGGTGGAGGAAGAGTCGACGAGCCCTTCGGTTCGCCAGCCGCCACCGAGGCTGCGGATCAGCTGGATCGTCGTGTGGGCGAGGTCCCCATCGACACGCACAACTGCAAGGTGTTGCTTCAATGCAGTGCGTTTTGCATCGATGTGCTCGAGTTGGTGTATTGCGCCTTCCTCATAACGACGCTGACTGAGTTGGGCTGCCCGCGCTGCGCTTTGATGAGCCGCCTGAATTGCAGTTCGTTGCTCACCCAAGGAGCGCCGTTGGATCAGCCTGTCCTCAACCTCCTGGAAGGCTCCAAGCACTACCTGCTGGTATTGCGCGAGTTCCTCTGCATGGCGAGCAGTTGCATACGCAACTCGTGCCTTGCGGCGACCGCCGTCGAGCAGCGGAAGGTCCAGCCCCATGCCAAACAGGAACGTTCGACCTGACCAGCGCAGCAACTCACCTAGCGCGAGCGACTCACTGCCTGCAGCACCAGTGAGCAAAAGGCGAGGAAAGTAGGCTGTGCGGGCGGCGCCGATCCTGGCGTTTGCCGCTGCCAATGCACTTTCTGCAGCAGCAATATCCGGCCGTCGTTGTAGCAGCATTGAGGGAATGCCTGTGGGCACAGTGGGGGGCAGGAACTGCAGCGGATGTGCGGTCAGCTTGAACTCGGCTGGGGTGTAGCCAAGCAAGCCAGCCAGGGCGTGTTCGGCGAGTGCCCTGTTGCGTTGTGCGGTCAATAGTTCTGCTTCGGCGTTGTCGCGTTCGGAACGAACGCGCAGCATCGCCAGCTCGTCATGCTGCCCCATGTCTACGGCAGCCTGGACCAGTGAAAGATCCTGCTGCCACAGTGCGAGCGCGTCAGCGAGTACAGCCACTTCCGCGTCCAGTACCCGGGTCTGGAAGTAACTGTCGGCGACGTTGGCCTGCAAGCTGAGCTGCACATGGTGATAGAGCGCAGCCTGCTCCTCGCTGTCGGCGCTCGCAGCCGTTGATTCAGCAGCAATGCGACCGGATACATCCACCTCGTAGGCAATATTGGCACCCATCTTCCACTGTTGGTTGTACGCCGCAGGGGATACTTCCGAAGCGCGCTCACGGGAGCTACCAACGTTGCCAGCCAGCGAGGGCATGAACGCTGACCGTTGCTCGAGTTGCTGGGCCTGGGCCTGCTGCAGGCGCGCAAGTGCGGCCTGCAGATTGGGGCTGGCGTGCTGCGCCCGTACTTGGTAGCTGTCCAGCAAGGGATCGTTGAAGATCGACCACCAGCTCGCTTGCAGTGCCAGGTAATTCTTCACGTCCGCCGGTTCGGCCGGACTTGCATGGCGATAGTGCTCTGGGATGGATATCGCTGCCGATCCTGATTGCGGGATGCTGGAACAGCCAGTTGCTGTCGCCACCAGCACCACCGCGAAGGACAAGGTTCGCAGGCGTGCAGTAGCCACCGAAGTTGGAGGAATCTTCATGCCAGCTCTCCTGCGCCATTGGTTGCGGGTTCCGCCGCCAGCTGGCGGCCAAACCGCGCATACACAGCTGGTAGAACGAACAGGGTGAATGCCGTTCCAACTATCAGGCCCGACACCAGTACAACGGCAATGGCGCGCTGGCTGCCGGCGCCTGCGCCGGTGGCGAATAGCAGTGGCAGCAAGCCGCCGACCATCGCCGCGGTGGTCATTAGGATCGGGCGCACGCGGGTGCGGGCAGCCACCAGTACTGCTGCGGTGCGGTCCAGGCCCTGGTTACGTTGCTGCGCATTGGCGAACTCAACGATCAGGATGCCGTGCTTGGCGATCAGGCCGATCAATGTCACCAGGCCTATCTGCGTGTAGATGTTCAGGGTGCCGAAACCGAAGAACAACGTGATCAGAGCACCGAAGGCGGCCAGCGGAACTGTGGTCAGGATCAGCAAAGGATCGCGAATGCTCTCGAACTGTGCCGCCAGCACCAGGAAAATGAAGACCAGTGCGAATGCGAACGTGACCGCGAAGCCGCCTTTTTCCTGCAGGTACTGTCGCGATTCACCGAGGAAGTCCACTTGATAGCTGCCTTGCAACGTGCTGGCGGCAAGCTGCAAAACCTCCACCGCATTCCCCAAGGTGACGCCGGGCGCTGGCACCGCTACCAATGTGGCGCTGTTCAACTGGTTGTGCTGGGTCAGTGCATTGGCTTCCACGCCGTGCTCCAGGCTGACCACGGATGAGAGCGGCACCTGGCTGCCTGAGGAACTGCGCACATGGAACAGTGCCAGCATCTCAGGAGTCAAACGCTGCTCACGTGGTGATTGCGGGATGACGTCGTATGCACGGCCCTGTGCACCAAAACGGTTGACATAGGACTCGCCGACCAGCCGCGCCAGCGTATCGCCGATCTCCTTCATGCTTAGACCAAGATCATGTGCGCGTGAGCGGTCGATGCGCACATTGACCGTGGGACTGGCAAAGCTGAGATTTGAATCGACGAAGGCGAACTTGCCGCTGGCGGCGGCGGCAGCTTCAAGTGTCTGTATCGCCGCATGTATGGTTTCGTGGCTGGCTGACGAGGCCAATACCATTTGTACCGGGAACCCGCCTACCGAACCGGGCAGGGGTGCAGGCAGGTAGGCTGATCCAGCGATTCCCTCGACGTTCGCCAGACTCTGCTGCAACGCGTTCATGATTTCGGTGGAAGTGCGATCGCGTTCCCCCCATGGTGTGAGCATCGCGCCGCCCCAGCCCAGGTTGAGGGCGCTGCCGACGCCTTGCACCATGTAGGTGTTCCTGGCTTCCGAGATGTCATTCAAGGCGGTCGACACCCGCGCCGCTTGGCCCTCAAGAAATTCCAGGTTGGCGGACTGTGGGGCTTTCATATCCACCACGATCTCTCCTTGATCCTCGGTAGGTGCCAGCTCGGACTGCAGTCCATTGAACAGCACCGGCAAGCACAGCAGTGCGCCGGCTCCGAGCAGGAGGATCGGTCGGGTGTCGCGCAGTAGTCGCGAAAGCTGGCTGTGATAGGCCGTTACCACACGGGTGGTGGCTCGCTCCACGAACTGGCCAAAACGGCCGGGGTGTTCCTTGCGTAGCAGCTTGGAAGCCACCATTGGCGAGATCGTCAGTGCAACGATGGCCGAGACAACCACTGCCGCCGCCAGCGTGAATGCAAACTCGCGGAACAGCGCTCCAGTCAGGCCGCCGACCAAGCCGAGTGGTGCATAGACAGCGACCAATGTGGCCGCCATGGTCAATACCGGGCCGGCGATTTCGCGCGCACCATTGATTGCAGCGCTCCCTGGTGCCTCGCCATCTTCAATGCGCCGATGTACGTTCTCCACCACTACGATGGCGTCATCCACCACCAGCCCGATCGCCAATACCATGGCTAGCAGCGTCAGCAGGTTGAGGCTGAACCCCAACGCAAACATGATGGCTGCTGCACCAAGCAGCGACAGCGGAATGCTCAACATCGGCACAGCCACGGCGCGTACCGACCCCAGGAACAAAAAGATGACCAGTACGACTTCCAGGCTGGCGATGATCAGCTTGGTCTTTACATTGCCGACGGCGGCATCAATGAACACTGTGACGTCATACGGGATAGCCATTGTGGTGCCGGTAGGCAAGTCGAGATCGTCCAGCACGGCGCGCACTTCGCGCGAGATGGTCAGCGGGTTGCCACCTGGCGTGGCCATCACTTCCAGATAGACCGCAGCGGCGCCATTCATGCCCGCAGTCTGGTTGCGGCTTTGTGCACCAATCTCGACCGACGCCACATCCTGCAGACGTACCAATCCACCACTGGATTTCACTACCAGTTGGCGGAAGCCCTCGACGCTGTCGAGCTGCGTATCGGTGCGCACGTTGGAGACCACCAACACACCTTTGACCTGCCCAGGTGCGGCCTGATAGTTGTTGTCGGCGATGGCGGCATCAATGTCTGCACTGGTGATTCCGTGTGCTGCCATGCGTAGCGGGTCTAGCCAAATCCGCATCGAAAGTGTCTGCCCACCCAATACATTCACCGCGGCGACGCCTTCCACAGTGGTCAGACGAGGACGTGCCACCCGCAAGAGGTAGTCGGTGGTGGCAGTGGCGGCCTGTCCGTCGGGGGCGGTGAAGCCTGCGTAGACCACACCAATTGCGCCCGGTGCCTGGCGCACGACGACCGGATCGTATGCATCTTCGGGCAGCAGGTAGCGGACCTCGTTGACCTTCGCCAGTACTTCGGTAAGCGCCGCATCGGAGTCGGCATTCAGGCGCAGGTGCGCGGTGATGGTGCTGCGACCTTGCTCGGATGACGAGGTGAGGTATTCGACCCCCTGGGTGGTGGCCACGGCTTGAGCCAGCGTGGTTGTGACAAAACCCTGCATCAGGTCGGCTGGAGCCCCTGGGTACTCGGTGGTGACCGTCACCACGGCGCTTTCTATGCGCGGATACTGGCGCAAAGGCAGATCCAGCAGTGCACTCAGGCCAATAAGTACGATCAGCAGGGCGAAGGCGGTGGTGAGTATGGGGCGTCGAATGAAGAAATCGGTAAATGCCACCGTCACTGCTCCTTGCCTGCGGCGGTAATGGCAGCCGCGGTTGTTGCTGCGCGCGTGCTTACCTGTACGCCGTCGCGCAGGTTGATCTGGCCCGAGACGACTACCAGTTCGCCCGCCTGCAGACTGCTGCTGTGCAGTGCTACGCGATCGCCGTGGCGCACGCCGGGTTTTACTCGCAGCAGATGTGCCTGTGGTGTGCCATGCTTGTCGCGTACGACATAGAGCGAGTCTCCAGACAACGAAGCGCTTATCGCGATTGCTGGCACAGTGACTGTCGGTGGATCGGCGGGCAGGGTTACCAGGACGCGCGCGAATGCTCCCGGCCAAAGTTTGCCGCTGTGGGCAGCGCTCACGGTGGCGCGGACATTGACCATGCGATCGTCTTGGTCTACCCGCGGATCGATGGCAGTGATGGTGCCGGTAGTAGTGCTGTTGGCCACACCGTCCGTGCTGAACTGAACCGCCAGCCCCGTACTCAGCTGTGGCAGGAAACGTTCGGATACCTGAAAATCCACGTGCAGACTGCGCAGATCCGTCAGCGTGGCTATTGCGGTGCCCGCTTCAATGAACTGCCCAAGATTGACCTGGCGTACGCCGAGTTCACCTTCGAAAGGCGCCCGCACCCGACGCTGCGCGATCTCCGCCTTGATCTGTGCTACCTGTGCGTGTTCCTGTGCGTGGCTGGCCTGGTGCTGTTCGTACTCCGCGCGCGACAGGATCTGGTCTTTGAGCCGATGTGCGCGTGCCAAGCTGGCGTCAGCCAGGGTCGCAGCAGCAAGGTGACGGTCCAGCTCGCGTTGCATTGGCACGTCATTGAGTTGTACCAGCGGATCCCCGGCTTTGACCGATTGGCCACTGTTGAAATGGATTGCGGTGATACGTCCGGCCACTTCCGCGGCGACCAGTACCTGCTGATCTGCCACCACGGTGCCAATTGCTTCGATCTGCTTGGGCAGAACTTCGCTTCGTGCAGCTTCAACCACGACTGGAACCGTCGTTGGTTCACCTGCTGCTGTGGCCGCATTGGAGGCCATGCGTTTGCGGTAGACATCAAAGAGCAGTAACGCGACGAGCAGAGTGATCACCCCGATGGCAATTGCTATCAGGACGACGCGACGGGTGGGTTGATTACGGAGGTGTGGGTTCATCGCCGCGCCCCCAAGGTTGTTGCAGAATTCATTTCAGCTGATGTCCAAAGACTGGAATTGGCCGCAGTCTAGGCGTCGCTGATCGCCTGGAAAAACGATTTGATCTGGCAGTTAAAAGTAGATCAGCTAAGTTTTAGATCGATCAATGGCATTCGCTCTTGAACAGCCTGGCCTGTGGGAGCGAGCCTTCGTGGGCGAGCAGGGCAGCCTTGCGTTCCAGGCCCGCGCTGTAGCCGGAAAGCGCACCGGTGGCGGCGATGATCCGATGGCAAGGAATGACGATGGAAATGGGATTGAGCGCATTGGCGCGGCCTATGGCACGGGCCGATGACGCCGGCTGAAGCTGCCGCGCCAGCACTCCGTAGGTGGTGGTCGCGGCAAAAGGGACTTTCGCGAGTGCCCGCCAGGCGCGCAGCAGAAATTCGCTGCCGCGTGGTGCCAGACGCAGGTTGAAGGCGCGCTTTGCACCGCTGAAGTAGCTGTCCAGTTCAGCCGCAACTTCAGCAACAGCTTGCGTGTCCAAACGTATCGGTTGCGCCCATTCCAGGCAGTTGGCGGCGCGCTCGTCGTCAACAAAGTCCAGGCGCACCAATGCGCCCGTAGGGTCGAGGATGGCAAGCATCTGTCCCAGCGGTGTCTGGATGTGGCCGCCAATCAATGGCCCCATAGCGGACTCCAATACGGGCTTGGAAAGGTTGCCCATCGATTTAGCTTTCCTTACTTTGGTTGGTGCCCCATGCTGACCTCCTGCCAGCTGCATCAACAGCCATACTTTCTAAACAATAGAATCAGGAAAACTAATCATGGGAGCAGTCCTGCCATTGTTGGCGCTACGCGCGTTTGTAGAGACAGGCCGACACGGCAGCTTGAAGGCAGCTGCCGAGGTCATGGGTGTTACACCGGGCGCAGTGAGCCAGCAGCTGAAACTGTTGAGTGACCGTACTGGTGTCACGCTGTTCATCCGCAATCGGCATGGCGTCGCGCTCAGTCCAGCAGGCGCACAAGTCTATCCGGCCTTGCTTCGCGCCTTCGACACCATCCAGGACAGCATGGCTGTGTTGGAAGCGATCAACGGGCGGCAGACACTGACGATCAGCACGGTTCCCGGCTTTGCTGCGTCCTGGTTGGTGCCTCGACTGGGCCGCTTCACCGAAAAGCATCCGGACATCGAGGTGCGCGTTGAAGCTTCATCGGCCCTGGTTGATCTGCGCCGCGACCGCATCGATATAGCGATTCGTCACGGCTTGGGTGAGTACCCGGGCTTGGTATCGCGTCACCTTGCTTCGCCGGTGTTCCTGCCGGTTGCGAGTCCTGCGCTGCTTGCTGTTGGCAAGCCGATCCGCAAGCCGATGGATTGTCTCAAATACCCATTGCTGCAGGACTCGGATCGCAGCGATTGGCGGCTTTGGTACAAAGCACTGGGCGTGGCGGACGATCCCCGTATCGTGCGAGGTGTCGCGTTCGATGATGATGTGTTGTTGATCCGCGCCGCCGAGGCGGGGCAGGGGATTGCGCTGGTACGTGATGTGTACGTGCAGTCGGAAGTGGCCAGCGGCCGATTGGTGGTCGCCTTGGATCAGCCATGGCCCACCGAGTTTGCTTACTACGCCGTGACCCTTCCCGGGGCAGATGAGAAACCGGCCATCGCAGCGTTTCTGTCATGGTTGCAGAGCGAAGCCAGGCGCGAAGAGGCATAGGCTTGATTCCGGACGGGTGCTTTCAGTAGCACCTACGGTCGCGGCAGCGACCGCATGGATAGCTGAGCTTCCGCCAGGGCAGAACGCGTTGCTCGTGATGTCGCCGGGCAGCCGACAATCGTGGAGCTTGAGCCTTGTTGGTGCGTGCCGCAGAAAGATTGCTGGAGCCCCTTGACCTTCCAATGGCGGCAATCTTTAGACTTCGCGCCTACACAGAGAAACCATGGGCTACGCACAGAGTTCTGCGCGGCTTCGGAACGGAGCCCATTGGTCCGATACACCTGCCGCAGGCCAAGCGCTCCAGCTTCTATTTCAACCCGACGTAGGGCTTGAAAGGACATCACAACAACGATGAGGACGTCGTCATGAGCAACGCTTTCACCCCGCATGTAGTCATCTACACAACACCGACTTGCCCTGACTGCCGGATGCTGAAGGATTGGCTCAACCGTGCAGGAGTTGCGTTTGAAGAACGTGACCTGACTGACCCGGCCATCAGGGACGAGGCGAAGGCTCGTACCGGTGTGCGCGTCGCGCCTATCACCTTGGTCGATGAGCAGGTCTTCTACGGTACGTTCGCCTCGCAGAAACCGGGCCTGGTTGAAGCGCTCGGCCTCTCCAATACTGCCTGAGCAGCTGCCATGACGAACCATGTTGAAATCCTGCAGACCGGCACGATCATTGCGGTGCCGGCAGGTGTCACGATTCTGGATGCTGCACTATCCACACGGATGTCGTTCGGGTCGCTGTGGGTCCTGCAAAGCCCGCCTCGTCAGCGGGGAGGTCGAATCTCTCGAACACAGCCGTTTTGCGTTGACGCAGGAAGAAAAGTCCCAAGGATTGATTCTGGCGTGTCGCGCCATTCCGACAACCAATGGCGTCGTCAGCTGGCTTGATGACAATCAGGTAGTTGCTCATCCGATCCGCCGCCTGAACTGCAAGGTGACGCTGGTAGAGGCGCTTACGCACGACATCAATCGTATCCAGGTCGTCAACGATGAAGGGCCGCCGCTGAGTTTTGCTGCCGGCCAGTATGTTCGCCTTACGTTCTCAGGCTTGCCGAGCCGTGATTACTCTATTGCCAGCCCATCAGGTAGCCAGATGCTGGAGTTCCACGTTCGTCGAGTACCTGGCGGGATTGTGAGTGAGCCCATCCATGCGCAACTGAAGCCTGGTGCACCTGTGCTTGTTGAAGGTCCGTTTGGATCCTCGTTCCTGCGCGAACAGCACGCCGGACCAATGCTATGTATTGCGGGCGGCTCGGGTCTTGCACCCATCAATTGCATCGTTGAGGCTGCAATCGCGCGTGGTATGCGCCAGTCAATACATGTCTACTTCGGCGCCAGAAGCAGTAGAGATCTCTACCTTGTGGAGCACTTCCAGAGTTTGGCGCGGCAGCATTCCAACCTGACATTCACGCCCGTGCTATCCGATGCCTGCGGGGAAAGCACTTGGCGGACCGGGCTGGTAACAGACGCTGTTGGCGAAGATCTGCAGGATCTTGATGGTTGGAAAGCTTATTGCGCTGGTCCACCGGGAATGGTTGAAGCGGCTATCCAGATGACAAAGGCCAATGGTCTGCGGCCGGGTGATCTGCACGCGGATGTGTTTCATACGCCATGATGAGTAGCGCGTGGGCTCCTTGGGAAAAAGGTTGGCCCCTGAGTCCATCACCAGAGGAACACCGCCGCGAGCACAGAAGAGTTGTCGTGAAAAGTTGCGCTGATTATGTCGCCCCGCGCTAGTGGTTCACTACATTCATACGCGCAAAGGCTCGTCGCCACAGCTCGCTGGCGGTCGTAGTCTGCTGCTATTTTCTGGAGGCATAGGGTTGATCCGGTACGGACCAGCGCCACGGCAGATCCACTGCTTTGGATATCCCAACACGAGGACCTATCACCGGAGCGTCAGGGGGAGGTAGGCCATCGGAGACAATCCGGATGCCGCGATCACCGCTCACCAGATCAGCGCCGTCATGTGCGCGGTTGATGCCGAACGCCTGGGAAAGTTTACCGGGGCCATTGGCCAGGTCGATCGGGCGCTTTGCAGCAGGCCTGGCCAGATACATCAGATCCAACCTGTTCAAGGCTTGCGCTGCCCTGAGCAGCACGCCGACACCTTCATCGACTTCGCCGCAGACGGCATTGCTTCCCCAGTGCATGCCATAGGTGAAATAGACATACAGATGCCCCGGAGGGCCGAACATTGTCGCGTTGCGCGCGGTCTTGCCGCGGAACGAGTGCGCCGCGGGATCTTCGCTGCCGGCGTAGGCTTCCACTTCAACGATGCGCGCACAGCGGCCGTCGTCATGTAGCAGGATCTTGTTCAGCAGCTCCGGCGCGACCACAGTGGGATGCCGACGATAGAACTCGCGTGGCAACACCTGCAGGTTTTCCAGGAAAGATGTCATTGCGGTTCGCTCCGGCATTGCCGTGGTTCAACCCGGACCGTCGGGCTGAACCACTGTTTCAATCGGCGTCTGCTATCTCACCAGTCCGTCGGCGCATAGTCCTTCAGGAACTGGCCCCAGACGTGTTCACCGGTGTTGAAGCCATGGATGATCGGGTCGACGATGCGGGCGGCGCCATCAACGATGTCCAACGGCGGGTGGAAACGTTCTTCCTGCACCTTGCGCGCTGCCAGGCCCGCCGGATCTTCGTCGGTCACCCAGCCGGTATCCACGCTGTTCATGTGGATGCCGTCGTTCTGGTAATCGGCCGCCGAGGTGCGCGTCATCATGTTCAACGCGGCCTTGGCCATATTGGTATGCGGATGGCGGGTGGTTTTGAAGTTGCGGTAGAACTGGCCTTCCATCGCCGACACGTTGACGATGTGCTTGTCGCGCTCGGGCGTGGCCAGCATCAGTGGCTTCAGGCGTGCATTGATGATGAACGGTGCGATGGCATTGACCAGCTGGGTTTCCAACAGCTCCACCGACGGCACCTCGGCCATGCGCAGGCGCCAGGAATTGCTGTCGCGCAGGTCCACCTGCTGCAGGTCCTGGTCCAGGCGGCCATCGGGGAATAGATGGCGCTGGCCCAATAGTTCGTCAGCCAGCAGCGGCACCTGCGACAACTCGGCAGCACGGGTCAAACCGTCAGTACCGACAGCTTGCGGCGACGGCAGTGCGGCTGCCGCGACGGGGAGCAGGTCGGCGCTGCGCAGGCCTTCGTAATTGCCGATCAGCTTGCGGATGGTTTCCGGCAGGCTCTGCACGGCAGCGGTTTCGCCGGCCATCATGTGCGCATAGAACTGCGGCGGACGACGCACGGTCTGGCAGGCGTTGTTGATGATGAAGTCGAGGCGCGTGCGCGTGGCCAACAGCTCGCTGCAGAAGGCCTCGACGCTGGGCGTGTGGCGCAGGTCCAGCCCGTACACCTGCAGGCGGTGCCCCCACACGGCGAAATCGGGTTCTTCGGCATAGCGGGCGGCCGAGTCGCGCGGGAAGCGCGTGGTCACGATCAGCTCGGCGCCGGCACGCAGCAGCTTCAGGCCGGCCTGATAGCCGATCTTGACGCGGCCACCGGTCAACAACGCAACGCGTCCGCGCAGGTCGGCGGTCTCAGTGCGCTTGATGTAGTTCAGATCGGCGCATACCGGGCACATCTGGTCGTAGAAGTGATGCAGCTGGGTGAACTTCTGCTTGCACACATAGCAATGGCGCAGCTCGGGCGAGTGGACGGCTTCCTCGGCTGCGGCTGCGCCTTCACCGTTGCTGGCATCGTGCAGGCCAGCGGCATGCGGCGGGAAGTAGTTCGGGGTGCTGAACACCGGCTTGCGGCGTAGGGCGCGGATACCGGTCTGCTCAAGCAGCGCCTCGGATTTGCGCACCTTTTCCTGGTGGCGCTCACGGGCCTGCTTCTTGAGCATCTGCCGGCGCGCCTTGGGTTCGGGGTGGAATACCTTGGCCACGACCTGGTGCAGGCGCACTCGGTCGGCTTCGGGCAACGCATCGAGCATGCCGCGATCGGCTTCAATGGCTTCCAGCAGATCCAGCGCTTCGCGCAGGCGATCCGCCAGAGGCAGGGCAGGGGCAACAGGGGTATCGATGGCGTTCAAATGACGATCCGGGAAGAGCGGCGGCAAGCCGTGAATGGACAGCAGAGCGATGACCGCCTCGATGCGGGTCCATGCTGTAGCGGGCCGGGAGCGTCCGGCCGGTGGCAATTGTCCCAGATATCAGGGGCTTGGCGCCAATGTCGGGATAATGGACGGGCGGCGGCGCCTGCACGGCCGCCTTCCCGGACCGATCTCACCGGAGCTGATGCAGCTTGAACAGCGCCAAGGACCGTTCTCGCCGACCTGGGCCATCAGCGCAATGCGCCATCTCAGCGAGTTTGAGCCGTGGTTTCCCAGGAGATGAAGGCCCAACGCCTGGTGGGTGCCAATCCGAGCCGATTCAGGGGCGAATGCCCATGCCACTCTGCGATCCTGCTGTGCTCGTTCATCTGCAGCTCGCCGAACACCTGTTCTGCCTGGCGGATCAGGTCGTCGGCAGTCTGCGCTTGGTCCAATGCCGAAACCGGCAGATAGTCGAGCCGGGGCTCCCGTCCCAAATCCCAAAGCAGCTCCATCACATAGCGATGGTCCGGCATGGGAATCCATTGCCGACCCAGCAGCGCCGCAAGCTCCAAGACGCCAGTACGCGGCTGTGTGGTACAGGTCACGTAGACGCGCTGCGCTGCGTGCGCATCGAGTTTCATCAGCGCCCGTTCCAGCTCAGGGACCATCAGTGAACGCGAGGCGATGGCGACGTCGCAGACGGGCAGCCTGTTCCAGTCGTCTTCCCATGACAGATGGTGTGGCTCGATGTTGTGGATCTGTTGGGCGCGGATGGCGGCATGCAGGCCATCAAGCATGCCCCGGCTGTAGTCCAGGGCATGGACCTGTTTCACCTGCGCTGCGATTGGCAAACTGAGCAGACCAGGCCCGCAACCAACGTCCAGCACGCTGTTGACGCCACTCAGGTCGAGCCGCGCCAGGAATGCCTCGCTGTAGTCGTCGTGCCGACGCTTCCAACTGGACTGCGCCGCACGCGCATCCCACGCGCTGGCGGGCTTGGCCTGGAAGCCGCAAGCCAGCAGGTGCTGGCGGTAGCGGGCCATGTGATCGATGGGGGCTGGAAGTGTGGTCATCAGGACAGTGACTGCAGGTCAGGAAGGGCAATGGCTATGCGCGAGGCATCGACGTTGTAGAGCTGCGCCAATCGTTCGGGTGTGGCGACCTCGCGGGCGGGGCCGAGCGCGTGCAGGCTTCCGTTGGCCATCAAGGCAATGCGGTCTGCCACCTGCAACGCATGCTGCGGTTGGTGTGTGGACAGCAGCACGCCGATGCCGCGATCGGCGAGGCTCCGCACGGTGTCGAGAATGCGCAGCTGGTTGCCGAAGTCGAGGCTGGCGGTAGGTTCATCCATGATCAGGATCTGTGCACGTTGCGCGAGTGCGCGCGCTATCAACACCAGTTGGCGTTCACCGCCACTGAGGGTGCTGACCACGCGTTGCGCCAATGCGGCGATGCCGAGCTGATCCAGGCAGTCAAGGGCAATTGTTTCGTCCGCACGCGTGGGCGTGGCCAACAAACCAAGATGTGCCGCGCGGCCCATGGCAACGACTTCCAGCACCCGCCAGGCAAAGGCGAACGGCGCCGATTGTGGAACGTACGCCAGCTGCCGGGCGCGTTGGTTGCGGCCAAGCAGATGCAGGGGCTGCCCCTGCAACGCAATCTCGCCAGAAATGGCGGGGAGCAGGCCAAGCAGCGTGCGGAACAGTGTGGTCTTGCCGCAGCCGTTGGGGCCCAGCAGGCACAGCACTTCGCCCGCATGAAGGTGCAGGTCCGAAGGCTCGCCCAAGGGCTGATGGCGATGGCCTACCGTCAGCCCGCGTGCCTGCAGGAGAACGTCGCCCATGATCATGCCCGGCTCTCGCTACGTGCCAGCACCAACAGGAAACACGGCACACCGACGAAGGCAGTGAGAATGCCGAGCGGCAGTTCTATCGGCGCCAAGGTCCGCGCCAGTGTGTCGGCGGCGAGCAGGAAGCTGGCACCCAGCAGCAGGCTGGCCGGCAACAGCCGGCGAAAATCGGCGCCTACCAGCAAACGCGCGATGTGCGGCACCACCAGCCCGACCCAGCCGATGATGCCGGCCAGTGACACAGCAGCCGCTGTGCACAGTGTTGCCGCGGCAATCAGCGTCCAGCGTAGCGGTGTGACCGCTACTCCCAATGCGCTGGCTTCCTCATCACCGAGGCTGAGCAGGTTGATGCGCCAGCGCAGCAACAGCAGCGGTAACAACCCGACCAGCAGCAGCGGTGCGGTGACGCGCAGATCATCAAGGACAACGGCATTCAATCCGCCCAGCAGCCAGAACGTGATTGAAGGAAGCTGGGTGTAAGGGTCTGCAAGCAGCTTCAATAGCGAAATGCCGGCGCCCAGCAGTGCCGACACCGCAACGCCGGCCAGCACCAGCACCAGTATCGGTTCATGCCGACGCACCAGCGCTGCCACCAGACAGACCAGACCGACCGCAGTCAACCCGCCAGCGAAGGCGAAGCCCTGCACCAGCAACAATGGCAGACCGAGGAACAATGCCAGCGACGCACCGAGCCCGGCACCCGCGGAGACACCAAGAATGTCGGGCGAGACCAGAGGATTGCGGAACATCGCTTGATACGCCGCCCCGGCAGCGGACAGCACCGCACCAATCAGCACGGCCGCGATCACGCGCGGCAGACGGATGTTCCATAGCGCCGCATGCACAGCGGGCGGACTTGGCTCGCCAATGCCAAACAGCTGCCAGCCTATCGCCTGCACCACGCGTGTCGGCGATACAGGGAACTGGCCAACCGAGAATGCAAACAGGATCAATGCCGCCAGCAGCACCCAGCCACCGGCATGCCACGCCCAGCGCGGCATCGGGCGCATCGTCATTGGCGACCATCCAGGCTGCGCGCGACGTCTGCTGGTAGCGGCTGATCCCAAAGCAGTTGATGCAGCGCGTTGATGCGCGTGCGCAGTGCTGCCGGTGCAAGCGCCGGCGATGCACCGGGATGCAGCCGCGACAGCAGCCACGGCAAGCCTGGTAGCCGATTGACGCCGGGCGGGCCATCCAGCCAACCGAACGGTAGTGACGGTGCGCAGTGCAAGCGCCCTTCGCGCACCGCACGCAGGCTGCGCCAACGTGCGTCCTGTGCCGCGCTTGCGGCAAATGCGGCGTCCTGGGTAAGGATCACGTCCGGGTCCCAGGCCAGCAGCTGCTCCAGCGAGACACGTGCCAGCCCCCCTTTGCCAGCCGCGGCAGCAACATTGCGGCCACCGCAGAACTCGATGACCTCGGTGTTGATCGAACCGGACAGACCACTCTCCAGCCCATCGCTGCCGCGCCCGTAGTAGACAGTCGGACGCGAGGTAGCAGGGAGGGCGGCAAGCACCTCGCGCACCAACGCCAGCTGTGCCTCCGCTGCCTGCGCCAGCGCCTCGCCACGCGCGGTCACACCAAGCAGCTTGCCGACATGGCGTAGCTGTGCAGGATGATCGGGCAAGCGTCCTGCAACCAGCTCGACCGGAATCCCGGTTTGCTGCCACACGCGCTCGGCGGAATCACGGTAGCTTGCGTCGAAATCACCGGCATCCAGCACCAGATCCGGTTGCAGCTCAAGCAGGCGTTCCAGGCTGACGGTGCTGCCGCGTCCGGCAAGACGGCCAACCATCGGCAGGCCGCGAAGTGCCGTGGGCAGCAGCGCCAACGCGCTTGGCGAAACCCGCATGGGCCAGCCCAGCAAACGCTGCGGCGCGATCGCCGCAACCAGCACCGCTGCTGGCGCACCGGCGGCAAACACGCGCTGCGGCATGCCCTTCGGTTCGCCCAGGCGCAGCAGGCGTTGTGCGGGCATTGCCAATAGTCGACTTCCTGCAAACAGCAGCGGAGCCAGCGCGAAGGCCTGCAACAGGGCGCGACGTTTCATATCGCCTCCTGATCTTGCTGGCGGCAGCTATCCCACCAGTGCTGCAGGGCCGCGTCGGTGGCGGGAAGCTCAACCGCCATGCCACCGGTGAACGCGCGCCAGGCTTCCAGATAGGGAAGCTTCACTGCGGTGAGCAGCGGGATCCCGGCCAGCATCAGCGCCAACAGTTCGTCGGCCATGCCGCCGCCTTGCGACTCGAGCGTGCCGAACCGATTGGCAATTGCCAGCGCCGCCGGTTCCTGCGCGGCACGACGAAGTACCACGCTGGCATCGGCAATGCCGCGCGGATCGAGATTGCAGCCGCAGGCAGCAGCGCCCAGCGCCTGGCTGATGGGGTAGCGGGACTGCGGATCGGTTACGTCCATCAGCACCATGTGCTTGCCCGTGGCTGTTGGCGCATGAGGCAGGTGCACCAGCCCACGGACGCGGTGCCCGGCTGCGAGCTGGCGTGCTGCGAAAGCTGCCAGCAGTCCATCGGGCTCACCGTTGCCGTCGTGCACGATGGCGGCGATGCGTGCGGGCTGCGTGCTGCTCATGCTCAGTACCTCCAGTTGGCGTTGGCAAACCAGGTGCGGCCGGGCATGGGGTAGCCATCGGCCAGTTCGTACCATTTGTCGCCGATATTGCGCACGCCCAGGTCAAAGCCGACGTTGCCGCGCGGTGACCAGCTCGCCTTCAGCCCGCCGATGCCGAAGCCAGGCAGGGCACGCACCGGACGAGTGGTATCGGCATAGCTGACCTTGCGCCCTTGTTCGGCTTCCAGACTGGCCTGCAGACGCAACTGCGGCAGCAGCTGCCAACCAACGGCCATGAACAGGCGCTGGCGCGGGCTGTCGAGCAGGGCCACATCGCGGTTCTCCAGGTTGGTGCGCCGCAACCAGGTGTAGCTTCCCTGCAGGTCCCAGTCCTCACCGATGCGCTGCTGCAAGCCCAGCTCCATGCCGACGTTGCGGGCGCGGCCAATGTTCTGCGCCTGGTTGCAGGTGCGCCCGCCGCACTCAGGCGAGGCAACGACGGCGGTCTGGATCAGGTCATCAATGCGGCTGTGGAACACCGCAGCCTGCAGTTGGCTGCCTTGCCACCAGCTACCGCGCAGGCCCAGTTCGAGATGGGTGGCATGCTCGGGGGCGAGGTCGGGGTTGGGCAGTGCGGCGCCCATACGCGCCGAGTAACGATCCTTGATGGTGGGGAAGCGTGTGCGACGAGCGGCGCTGGCATACCACTGCTGCTCCGGTGCCAATTGCTGCACGTACTCCAGAACGGCATTGGTGGCATCGGCACTGCCGGTCGGCCAGTAGTAGACACGCTTGGCCTCGCGACGGTCATGGCCCAGACCTGCGCGCAGGTGCGCGGTGTCAGTCAGTGCGATACGGTCTTCGATTGCCACCGAGGTGGTGACATCGCGGAAGTCCTTGGTCGGCGAGTGCGGGTTGCGCTCGATGTGTTGGTCTTGCTTGTAATGCAACGCAAGCTGCAGCTGCTGGCGGGGCAGGGCGTTGTTGGCCAGGGTCAGCGAGCCGCCGATTGTCTTGTCGTCGTAGATGCTGGGGAAACTGGTGTTGTCCAGCGCGGTTTGATAGCTGCCGTCGGTGTAGGCCTCAAGCCCATTGCCGTAGGTGTCGCGGTAGAGGCGGGTGCGCAAGGTCGTGTGCTGACCGAGCTGGGTATTGCCGATGAAGTACAGGCTGTCCTTGTCCCACCATGGCCAGCGCCAGTAACGGATGCCGCTGCGTGCGGTTCCCGTGTACACCGGGTTGCCCTTCTCTCCATCCTGGCGCGCGTAGCCGATGGCATATTCATCGCCCTCACGCGGCGTATAGCCGAGCTTGAATGACAGGCGGCGATCTTCGCGGTCTGCGTTGCGGCGGTCATCGCCGGTATCGGTAGGCACCCGCTTGTAATCGACGAACCCATCCGGGAGCGGGAACTCATCGGCCTTCAGGATTGACCAACCGAGCTGGTAGTACCAATCACCTTGGCGTCCGCCGAGGTTGACCGCTGCCTTGCGCTCACCGCCATCGGCGACGCCCAGCCGCAGGTCAGCCTCGAATGGCCGCTCCGGCCGCCGGCTGATCAGGTTGATCGCCCCGCCGAGGATGTTGGGCCCATAGAGCAATGAGGCAGCGCCACTGGCGACGTCGATCCGGGCCAGGTCGAAGGTGGTGAACCGACCGAAGTCGACATAGCCGTCGTACGGCACGTACAGCGGGACGCCGTCGAGGAATACCGGCACCTGGCGGGGATCGAAGCCACGCAGGTAGACCATGTCCTCGTTGCGCGAATTGCGTGCCAGGCTGACGCCCGGCAGCACGCTGACTGCCTCTCCGACAGTGTTGCGGTCCAGCTGCTGGATGCGGTCCGCGTCCAGGTTGCGCTCGGCGACAGTGGGAGAGGTGCCGCGCTCGGCATGGACATCGACACTGCCCAAGGTGAAAACCGGCGGAGCAGTCGCTGTGTCGGCAGCTGCGGCCGACAGGGGAAGCAGAAGGGCTGACAGCGGCAGAACGAAACGGCAGGTGCGCATATTCGCAATCCTCGGGTTCGCTATATCCAAGATGATATAACGGTACGGTGAGGTCAACTTCGTGACCGATGCAGGGATTCTCAGGGGGGAGCGCCGGAGCGTCCTTGATCGATATCAAGCGGGGTGGAGATGGCGCCCGGCTTACACTGACCGCCGCTACCGCAGCAGGGACCAGACCAGATGAGCGAGACCGACCCCATGCTTGAGCTGCAAGGCAGCCTATGGCTGAACGTTGCGGGGCAAAGTCTGGGCGGCCGTGGCCGCTTCGCCTTGCTGGGGTTCATCGATGCCTGCGGTTCGATCAGCCAGGCCGCCAAGCGGATGGGCATGACCTACAAGAACGCCTGGGACGCCGTGGATGCCATGAACACGGCAGCCGGCGAACCCTTGGTGGCACGCAGCGTCGGCGGGCGTGGCGGCGGCGGTGCTCAGTTGACCGAACGCGGGCGCCAACTGGTCGCGCGCTTCGAGCAGCTTGAACGTGCGCACCGCGCCTTCCTGCAGTCCCAGCAGATTCCCGCCGGATTGGATGAGGACATGGCTTTGATACGGAGGATCGGAATGATCACGAGTGCGCGCAATCAGTTCTACGGCCGAATCAGCGCCGTGGCCGCCGGTGCAGTGAACGATGAAGTGCAGATTGAAGTCGCGCCTGGGCTCACGGTCGTGGCGACCATCACCCACGGCAGCATGGAGTCGTTGGGGCTGGAGGTTGGCATGCCAGCCTATGCATTGATCAAGGCATCGTCGGTGCTGCTGGCGCAGGGCCAAGGCACGCGGTGTTCGGCACGCAACCAGTTCAGCGGCACGGTGGCGCGCATCACCGAAGGCGCCGTCAACGACGAAGTGGTGGTGGATATCGGCCACGGCTGTAGTGTGGTTGCCGTCATCACCCGGGCCGGGACAGCCGCATTGGAGCTGGAGGAAGGCGGCCCGGTGGTGGTGCTGTTCAATGCATCCAGCGTGATCGTCGGCGTATCGATGTGATGCAACAACAAGGTCGTAAGCGGGCCTGCCTTGTCGCGCCGACCAAGGAACCCGAACCTGCCCGCGGTGGCAGGTGCAACCTTGGGCATTCACTGGCTGCGCAGGAGCACGTCGAGTAGGGCCAGCACTACGCCCGGCTGATGTGCACCGGCACTGATTTGTAGGAAGGCGTGCCACTGGCAGGGTCGATGTAGCTCAATGGGATAAGGCAGTTCCCTTCCGGGTAATACGTCGCTACCGAGCCACGGGAAATCTGGTAGCTGACCGCAATGACGTTTTCCAGAACCCTGTCGTCCTCGTTGTCCAGCGCTGTCCTGATACGGATCCGATCCCCCTGCTGGATTCCGCGCTCGCTCATGTCCGCTTCGTTCATGAACACGACATCGCGACGGCCGAAGACGCCCCGGTAACGATCATCCAGGCTGTAGATCGTGGTGTTGTACTGGTCGTGGCTGCGGATGGTGGCCAGCTTCAGCACCGCCTTGTCGATGGGTTTTGGGTCTTCAGCCAGTCCCGGGAAGCGGAGGAACTCGGCCTTGCCCGATGCGGTGCGCCAGATGCGTTCGGTAGGTGGCAAAGGCAGGCGGAAGCCACCGGGAATCCGGATCCTGGCGTTGTAGTCCGAAAAATCGGGGAACACCGCTTCGATGGCTTCACGTATCAGGTCATAGTCGGCCACCATTTCCATCCACTGCACGCGACTCGATGGCAGGGTTGCGCTGGCGATGCCAGCAACGATTGCCGGCTCTGAACGCAACTGCTCAGAGGCGGGTTTCAGCTTGCCCCGCGATGCATGCACCATCGACATCGAATCTTCCACGGTGACCGCCTGCGGCCCGGTGGTTTGAATGTCCAGCTCGGTTCGGCCGAGGCAGGGCAGGATGAAAGTGTTCTTGCAGACCAGCAGATGACTACGATTGAGCTTGGTCGCAACGTGTACCGACATCTCCAGGCTACGCATGCCAGCGAAACAGGCGTCGCCATCAGGTAGCGCGACTGCAAGATTTCCGCCGAGGCAGATCAGTACGGTCGAGCGGCCTTCGATGATGGCCTGCATGGCAGCAACGGCATCGTGGCCATGCTCGCCTGGCGCGCGGAAGCCGAACCGCTTTTCGATTCGGTCGATCATCGCGACGCTGGGCTTTTCGGTGATGCCGACGCTGCGGTCCCCCTGCACATTTGAGTGCCCACGTAATGGACAGATACCCGCGCCGGGCTTGCCGAAGTTGCCACGCAGGAGCAGCAAGTTGGCAATCTGCTGGACATTCCTGGTGCCCGTGCTGTGCTGGGTAATCCCCATGCCGTAGGTGATGATGGTGGCGTTGGACTTGGCATAGGCCTGCGCGACCTTGCGCAGGTCGTCCTCAAGCAAGCCTGATTCGGACACGATTCCGTCCCAACTCGCCGCCTGAAGGTCTTTGGCGAGGGCGTCGAATCCCCGGGTGTGTTCTTCAATGAACGCGCGATCCAGAACCCTGGCGTCTCCGCCCTCGGCAGCGTCCATCTCCAGCAGGGCCTTCATGATGCCTTTCAGTGCTGCGGCATCGCCGCCTATGCGCGGCTGCAGATAGGAAGAGGCGATCTCCGTTGCCCCGAGCGTCGCCATCTCCAGCGGGTCCTGCGGATCGGCGAAGCGCTCCAGGGCGCGTTCGCGCAGTGGATTGAGCACGATGATGGGAGCGCCGCGGCGTGCAACCTCATGCAGCGTACCCATCATGCGGGGGTGGTTGGTCCCAGGATTGTGCCCGATGGAAATGATCAGCTCGCAGGCGTCGAAATCATCCAGGGAGACGGTGCCCTTGCCGATCCCAATCGATGACGGCAGGCCAACACTCGTGGCCTCGTGGCACATGTTGGAACAGTCGGGGAAGTTGTTGGTTCCGTATTCGCGGGCAAAGATCTGGTACAGGAAAGCAGCCTCGTTGGAGGCGCGCCCGGAAGTGTAGAACTCGACCATGTTCGGGTCTGGCTGTTCGCGCAGGATCTGCCCGATACGGGTGAGCGCCTCATCCCATTCCACCGCCTCATAGATGTCCTTATCCGGGTTATAGGCCAAGGGATGGGTCAGGCGCCCTTGGTCCTCCAGCTGGAAATCTGTCATTTCCAGAAGAGCAGAAACGGTATTTGCCGCGAAGAACTCCGGGGTGACCCGCTTCTTGGTGGCTTCCCAGGTCACTGCCTTCGCGCCGTTCTCGCAGAACTGGAAGGTCGAGGTGTGCTTGCGGTCAGGCCACGCGCAGCCGGGGCAATCGAAGCCTTCCGGCTTGTTGGTCCGGAACAGCGTGATCGCAGCTTCCGGGGCGGCCATCTGATCACTGATCGCCTTGGCCGTTGCCCGCAGCGCCCCCCAGCCGCCTGCCGGAGCATCATATTTGCGAATACCGGGGACGTCCTTCTCGCTCATGGTGATGTCTCACTCTTGTATTGGCACATCAAGGAAGGGGAGGGACAGCCTGAATCCGTGGCCCGGCCAGCAGGATCCGATCTGGTCACTTGCGATGCGAGCCTGGAAAGGCTGCTTTTTGCCAGCAACGCAGAATCAAGTCGAGACGAAGTGATCATCAAGCGGACTTCCCGGGTGGTGGCAGCCGCACTTCATCCCGGTCAATGCGGCACTCCCAGCCATGGCTGCAACACTGAGCGTCTGAATGTTGGTTCCATGTGATTTCCAGAACGTGCTTCTCTGGCATTGGCCTGTTCGCTGCCTCCTGTGCCTCGGCATTCCCTAGTCAAATCCAAGCAATCGCTCTGGATGTGAGTACACGTTGAATCGGTCACGGCGGGCGAAACCGATCAGGCAGATACCGGCCGCGCTCGCCAGGTCGATCGCAAGTGCCGTCGGCGCGGAAACGGCGGCAACAACGGCCATGCCAGCGTGCGCTGCCTTGCTCACCATTTCATAGCTGGCCCGGCTCGATAGGAGGACCAGACCTGCTTCGGTCGATACGGAACCGCGACGCAGGCCGCCAACCAGCTTGTCCAGTGCGTTGTGCCGTCCCACATCCTCTCGAACGTGCGTGATCCGACCGTCTGGCTCCACCCAGGCAGCGGCATGGGTGGAACCGGTTGCCACGTTCATGGGCTGCATTCTGGGAAGCGACGACAGGGCCAATCGCAATGAGGCCACAGGGAATGTCGAGCGGCTCCCAATCGGTGGTGTCAGGCGCATGACGTCCTCCAGCAGCCGTGCACCGCACAAACCGCACCCGCTGCGCCCGGGGAGCGTACGGCCAGCTGTTGGCAGGGAAGCCGCAGGGGCCAAACTCGTCACCTGCATATGAATCTCGATGCCTTCGATGCAGGGGCTCACTTCGACCCCGATCAACTCGGAGGCATCGGTGACGAGGCCTTCGGTCAGGGAGAAGCCCAGCGCCAGATCTTCAAGATCTGACGGTGTGGCCATCATTACCGAGAACGGCACATCGTTGTAACGCATCGCAACGGGCACTTCCTCGGCGACGCTGTCGAAGATGGTGCTCCGTTCCCCCATCCACCAGCGGACCGTTCGCCTGGCGGCAACGCCCGGGGGCATTTCGTCAACAGAAGTTGGATCGACTCTGGACATGCGGGCGGCGACCTGGCGGCTTGGCTGAGCGATGCGGAGTGCTGGAGCGCGCTTCTTGGGTCGAAGAATAGCTCAACCATGTGATGAGCAAGCTCAGGCGGGGGCATCAACACGGAGATCCCCGTTCGGCGGTCGAGATCGGGCCCGTTGCCTATGGGATGCTGGCCAAGGCAATCTTGGAGTGAAAGCCGCCAGGGATCTCGTTTGGGCTATGGTCGGCGTAGTCGCATCCGCCAATTCACACTTTCGTACCTGCCTCATAGCCAGACATCCCACCATGGTGACCGCAATAAGCTCCGCAATCTTCGTTTGCCTTGGTGCCTGTGCCGCGCTGGTCGTCTGTGAGTTCCGCGGCTGGAAGATCGGCAAGGGCCTGCTGAAAATCGTCGCCAGTACAGCATTCCTGGCTTTGGCGCTTAAGCTTGGGGCGACAGCATCGGGCTATGGTCAATTGATCCTGATGGGGCTCGGGCTTGGTTGGGTGGGGGACGTCTTGCTGTTGTCCCAGAAAAGCCGTCTCTTCCTCCTTGGCCTGGCCAGCTTCCTGCTTGCGCATGTGGCTTACGCGGTGGCGTTTGCATCCCTGCCCATTTCCAGCACGGCATTGGTGGCAGGGCTGGCCCTCATGACCTGTCTCGGAATCGCAGTTCTTGCATGGCTTTGGAGCCACCTGAAAGCGATATATCGCGTCGCGGTTACGGCATACGTGACAGCTATTGTTGCCATGTGCGCCTTGGCGATTGCCGCAAGCGCGGCCTCCGGAATGTGGCTGCTTGCAGTTGGCGCGGTGATGTTTGCGACCTCGGACGTCGCTGTTGCCCGTAACCGTTTCGTGGCACCGGGTGCCAGCAACAAGCTTTGGGGGCTGCCGCTCTACTATGTTGCCCAGATCATCCTGGCCACGTCAGTTACCGGGGGCATGCAAGTGTTGGCTGATCACGGCATGGAGACAACCACTGTGCTGCAATGCGCCCGCCCACAAGCGACAATCCAATGGAACGTCCAACTCTGAGCAAGCTCGCATGGGACTTCTAACCTTCAGCCTGAACATCACGCTGGATGGCTGTGTTGACCACCAGGAAGGTATCGCCGACGAGGAGACGCATGCCTTCTTCAGTCGCCTTATGGATGAGGCTGGAGCGATGCTCTGGGGCCGCGTGACCTACGAGATGATGGAGGGCTACTGGCCGGCGGTCGCTCGCGGCGAAGAAGACGCCACTCAGGCGATGCGTGACTGGGCCATCAAGCTGGAGGCCAAGCCAAAGTACGTGGTGTCGTCGGTGCGAATGGACTTCCCATGGACTAATAGCCACCACATCGTCGGCGACTTACGCTCAAGCGTGCAAGAACTCAAGAATGCAACGCCCAACGGCGTGCTCCTCGGTAGCGGCATGCTCGCTACCGAGCTGGATCGGCTGGACCTGATCGACGAGTACAAGTTCCTCGTCCACCCAAGGATTGCCGGGCACGGCCCGACGCTTTACCAGCGCGGGCTGACCAGTACACGTCATCTGGAGCTGGTTTCAGCGATGCCGCTGCACAACGGCGTAGTTGTCATGCACTACCGGCGTGCGCGCGGCTGACCGTGGCTTGCAACCCAAGGCACGGTCTATGCGATTTGGTGGATACCCAGCGCTGGCGTGGAGGCTAGCTTCTTGAGGCCGTCAAATCCTTGTCCCGGGTTCGCTGCGCTTACCCGGGCTGCATAAGTCAGGCCAATAGTTCGCGACGAACGATCTCTGCACCGGCACTGAGCGCATGCAATTTGCCTCTGGCCACGTGGCGGGGCAGCGGCGCCATGCCGCAATTGGTGGATGGATAGAGTTTGTCCGCATCAACGAACCGCAGTGCCTTGCGCAGGGTGCTGGCCACATCCTCGGCGGTTTCAATGATGTCGCTAGCCACGTCGATGGCGCCTACCATTACCTTCTTGCCACGTACCAGCTCGATCAGGTCAATGGGAACATGCGAGTTCTGGCATTCCAGCGAGATGATGTCGATGTTGGACTGCTGCAGCTTCGGGAAGGATTCCTCGTACTGGCGCCACTCCGAGCCCAGGGTCTTCTTCCAGTCGGTATTGGCCTTGATGCCGTAGCCGTAGCAGATGTGTACGGCAGTCTCGCATTTGAGCCCTTCGATCGCGCGCTCAAGTGCGGCAACACCCCAGTCATTGACTTCATCGAAGAAGACATTGAAGGCGGGTTCGTCGAACTGGATGATGTCGACGCCTGCTGCTTCCAGCTCCCTGGCTTCCTGATTGAGGATCCTGGCGAACTCCCAGGCAAGCTTCTCGCGACTCTTGTAGTGATTATCGTAGAGCGTGTCGATCATCGTCATCGGGCCGGGCAAGGCCCATTTGATCGGCTGTCTGGTCTGCTGGCGCAGGAACCTGGCATCCTCGACGAAGACTGGCTTCTGCCGACTGACCGCGCCGACGACGGTTGGCACGCTGGCGTCGTAGCGGTTGCGGATCCTGACCGTCTCGCGCTTCTCGAAGTCAACGCCGTCGAGGTGTTCGATGAAGGTGGTGACGAAGTGTTGGCGTGTCTGCTCACCATCACTGACGATGTCGATACCTGCCTGCAACTGTTCGTGCAGCGAGAGACGCAGGGCATCCTGTTTGCCTTCAAGCAATTCCTCGTCCTGCAGCTTCCACGGTGACCAGAGTTTCTCGGGTTGGGCAAGCCAGGCGGATTTTGGCAGGCTGCCAGCGGTAGAGGTGGGCAACAAATTCTTCATGGCGATTTGTTTCGAGTTCCTTTGGAATGATCAGAGCGGGCAGGCAGCGGCCCATTGTTCCAGCGTCTGCCGGTGCGGCTTGATGAAGTGCTCTTCGGTGAAGCGTCCTTGCTTGATCGCCAGCTGACTGCGTTCTTCACGGTCATAGACAATCTTTGTCATGGAGTAGTCCTGGTGCTTCAGGCTGGGCTGGTAAACACTTCCTGCCGCGGAGTTGGCGTTGTAGATCTCAGGCCGATAGATCTTCTGGAAGGTCTCCATTGTGCTGATGGTGCCAATCAGTTCCAGGTCGGTGTAGTCGCCGAGGAGGTCGCCGAAGAAATAGAACGCCAATGGCGCAACACTGTCCGGCGGCATGAAGAAGCGGACCTGCATTCCCATCTTTGCGAAGTATTGATCGGTTGAAGACAGCTCGTTCTGCAGGTACTCCACACCGAGTGCCGGGTGCTGATTGGCGGTGCGGTGATAGATCTTGCTGCTGGACGCACTGATGCAGATCACTGGAAGCTTGTTGAAGCTTTCCTTGTAGGCAAGCGAGTTCACGAAGTGCTTGAACAGCTTTCCGTGCAGGTCACCAAAGTCATCCGGTGTGGAAAAGACGGTGCGGTTGCTGTTGTAGTCCGGCAACAACACGCTGAAATCATAGTCACGCACATAGGAAGAGAAGTTGTTCCCTACGATTCCTTCGATGCGTGTCTTGGTCTGGCGGTCAACGATGCTTGTCTGCAATATCTCGATCAGCGGAAATGCATCGGTCTGGTCTACGCCCGATACGTCCATTTCGGCCGAGATGATTTCAAGTTCGACTGCGTAGCGATCTCCCATCGGGTTGTCCCAATCGGCGAGGCTGTTGAATCGGTTGTCTATCATCTTCAGCGTATTACGCAGATTTTCCTGGCGGCTGGTGCCCCTGGCCAGATTGGCGAAGTTGGTTGTCAGCCGGGTACTGTCCAATGGCTGGTAGTTTTCATCGAAGCAGATGCGCTTGATGCTGAATTCAAAGTTGTCTTTCATTGTGGTGCGCTACCGTAGGTTCTGCGGATAGTGGCCAGCACAGCGTCATGCTGATTCGGCGGGGGAGTTCGCTTTCAGGCTGCGGCGATGACTCTGGTGGCGCTTGTTGCCGTGCGACGGGTCAGCTCAAGAACCGGCAATGCGCGTTCGACCGCCAGCTTGGCGCGCAGGATCAGGTCTTTGTTCTCCAGTTCGT
The DNA here is from genome assembly GCF_056759935.1 of Stenotrophomonas sp. STEN035. NCBI lineage: Bacteria > Pseudomonadati > Pseudomonadota > Gammaproteobacteria > Lysobacterales > Lysobacteraceae > Stenotrophomonas > Stenotrophomonas sp. STEN035. The sequence goes on along the minus strand of NZ_JBRRDY010000007.1, from coordinate 90,191 downwards.
GGCCCGCGAAGTCCCTGTCGGTCGCGTACACGCCCAGCGGCAAGGTGCGAGCCTGGAAGAAACTGAAAAGTGGTCGCAACTGGTGGTCGATCATCAGCGCATGGCGCTCACTGCCGCCCGTGGCGGCCAACAGAACAGGCGTGTCGATCAGCGCATCCTGGTCAACAAAATCGAAGAAATGCTTGAACAGCCCCGTGTACGAGCCACGGTAGACCGGCGTGGCCACCACCAGAACATCAGCCTGCTCGACTGCCGACAGACCGAGCTCCACCGTATCGGGCAGCTCACTGCGCCTGACCGTACCGGCAAGGTGAGGGGCGAGTTGGCCCAGCTCGACGAGTTGGGTTTCGCAGTAGACCTCGGCAGCAATCAGGTTGGACAGATGTTCGACCAGAGCCACGGCCTTGGAGGGACGCTGCAGGCCGCCGGAAACCGCTACGACGCGAAGTGGGGGAGGGTGGGTCATGTCTGCCTTCAAGAGGTCTGGATCGTCAGCCAGCTGAATGGAGCGGCTGGTGAGGTTCGATCCTAGTTGCGGTTCTTCATGACGTAAAATGGTTTAATTTCACAATTCCATGAAGAAAATTCATTCATATGCTTGAGCGCATCCATCTGAGCATCGTCCAGCAGGTCGAAAAGCAGGGATCGTTGACTGCCGCAGCGGGCGTGCTGAACCTGACCCAGTCAGCCTTGAGCCACAGCATCCGCAAGCTCGAACAGCAGCTGGGTACCGACATCTGGCTGCGCGAAGGTCGCAGCCTGCGGCTCACCCAATCCGGGCAATATCTGTTGGCGGTGGCCAACCGGGTGTTGCCGCAACTGGACCTGGCCGAAGAGCGCCTGGGTCAGTTCGCACAGGGTGAGCGCGGTGCACTGCGTATCGGCATGGAATGCCACCCCTGTTACCAATGGCTGCTCAAGGTGGTGTCGCCCTATCTGGCTGATTGGCCGGACGTGGACGTGGACGTCAGGCAGAAGTTCCAGTTCGGCGGTATCGGTGCGCTGTTTGGCTACGAGATTGACCTGCTGGTCACGCCCGACCCCTTGTTCAAGCCGGGCCTGAAGTTCGAGCCTGTGTTCGACTACGAGCAGGTGCTGGTCGTGGCCAAGGACCATCCATTGGCGTCGGCGGCTTACGTGAAGCCGCAGCAGCTGGCCCGCGAGGTCCTGATCAGTTATCCGGTGGACATCGAGCGCCTGGATATCTACAGCCAGTTCCTGTTGCCTGCGGGCATCACGCCCCGGCGGCACAAAGCTATCGAAACCACCGACATCATGGTGCAGATGGTGGCCAGTGGCCGTGGGGTGGCTGCGTTGCCGCGCTGGCTGGTGGAGGAATATGCAAGCAGGATGGATGTGGTGCCGGTGCGGCTGGGTGCACGCGGGATCGCCAAACAGATCTTCCTCGGCGCGCGTGAAACGGACACCAGCATCGATTACGTGCGCGCTTTCATCGAACTGGCCCGGCATTCAACCGCGGTGGCTGCCTCGACCATTGGGCAAGGGTCGGCAGATAAGCCGCTTCGTTGAATCCCGATTGCCCCTATCCAATCTTCCGCTCCTTGCCTCAAACGTTCGATCAGAAAGAGTGGGGCCGGGCGCTCACTTGAAATGCATCACGGTAAGACCCTTGAATCATCACGATATGCCAATGTCCACGCACAACATCACCGCTGACTATTCCTTGGAAGTGAGTGGCAAAGCTATTCCAGCGCTTACTGCAGCCGCTGCCCGGATAGCAACCGGCTCAACCGTCTTCATTCCCTACCTGACGAGTGAAGACAATGGCGCACGACTGGCTGCTGCTGCGGCAATTCGTGGATTGGGCTTTGAACCCATGTTGCATATCCCGGCGCGGCGAATTGCTTCACTGGCCGAGCTGGAGTCATTCATCACTCGTGCGGTCGATGAGGCCGGTGTCGAGCGTTGCTTCGTGATTGCCGGGGATTCGCCCGGCCCCAAGGGGCCTTTTGCGGATAGCGCGTCATTGATTGAAACGGGCGTGCTTGAACGCTCAGGCATCAAGCTCGTTGGCGTGGCTGGGCATCCTGAAGGACACCCGGTGATGAGTGAAAGCGAGCGCTGGGAGATGGTTGAACGCAAATGCCGCAGCATCGAAAGTCGGGGCATGGCGCCGGTGATCGTCACCCAGTTCGGGTTTGATGCCGACATCGTATTGACCTGGCTGACAGCATTGCGCGAGCGGGGCATCGATTACCCGGTGCGCGTGGGGGTGCCAGGTCCAGCAGGCGTTGCGGTGCTCGCGCGCTATGCGGCGATGTGCGGTGTCGGTGCGAGCGCAGCGATCTGGTCCAAGTACGGCATCTCGATCGGCAGGCTGTTTGGAACGGCCGGGCCGGATCGGTTTGTTGATCGCCTGGCCAGCGGGCTGACGGAAGCACATGGAACAGTGAGCCTGCATATTTTCCCGTTCGGCGGCATCGCACAGTCCGTGGAATGGGTTGAGCATTACCACGCTGGTAGGTGACTAAGGTGCGCGTCATCAGGCAGTTGCCTAATCAAAGACTTCCGGGACCAAACAGTCGGGAAGCCCGGCCATGATTCAATGAGAACCAGCTAGTGAAGGCGAGGGGGTAGATGCAAGAGCTTGTACTTGAGTTAGCTGGAAGCTTTGGTTACGGAACGGCCGGCGGGATCATTTTCGTTCTGATCGGTTTTTTTTCTCAATTTTCAAAGTTCTCTGTATGCTCGACAGTGACCGAGCCAACGCTAGGCAGGAATTCTTGCAGCTTTGGGACGTTGAGCGAGCGAAGCGCGATCCTCTCTGGTGCGAGGTAATCATCCGCCACTACTGCCGCGAATTCCTGCCAGCTACGAAGTGAATCTGCAGCAGCGAATCCTGTCCAAGCAGGCATGACGACAAGAGGGCTGCGTCATGCCAGCGTACTTTTTCCGTACATGGCAACGGCTTATCAAACCCGGCCCGATCTCAGCCCGGCGCGGCCCACGCCGGTGTCCATGGCAGCCTAGGCGAAGCCTGCCGTGCCAACGGACAGCGCTATCAGGCGATTGCCAGTTACCCGAAGGCCATTGAACTTGCACCGGGCGAAGCCCGCACGCGCGAGGCTCTGAAAGAGCTTGAGCGCCGATGAGACCACGTATACGCGTCTATCTCTGGAAGGCAGAAGGATGTCGAATCGACTGACAGGCGCTATCGTGGTTGCGCGAACAACAGTCTCCAATTAGCACGAATCGATATCCCAGTGGTCGGGGACTGCTCGATCCTCGACTGATGCTTCTTCGGTGCGGGTGGGGAACCTCTCAATGACTGAGAGCAACAGCTAGCAAGGGTGAGCGTGGAAAGTGATGGATCCGCCTTCATCCAATAGCCAAGTGCTCTTTCGGCACAAAAAAGAAGGGGCTGCTTCTGGCCATCAGCTGTGCCGATTCAAGCACTACGAAACAAGCGGCCGCTGATTGTTCAGACCTTCCTTTACCGCATGATCTGATCAGAATCATATGGGCATTGAATCTTACGTTCTATTTTTCAAGAAAAAAGTTGCGCAGCAGTATAGTCTCGCCCCTGGCGCAAATCGCCCGTACCCCAACTGCCGCCGACCTTGGCTGTTCCGCGTTGTGGATGCCAGGCAGCAATCACCGCTAATCTTGGAGAAGTAGGCCTTGAATCACGTTTACCGTCTGGTATGGAACCGCGCCATGCGCATGTGGCAGCCCGTGTCGGAACTTGCAGGGCAGCCGCGCGGCGGGGCGACGCGATCAGCGGTTTACGTGTCGGTGCGATTGCGCTCGCAGGCGATGGCCGCGGCCATTGGGTTGGGGCTGGCCGCTTGGGGGCCAGTCGCCATGGCGGCCTGCACCATTTCTGGTGTGACTGTGACCTGTAACACGCCCGCCAATCCGTTGGCGCCCAACTTCATCAACTCGAATGACAGCCTCAGCGTGACGGTAGGGCCCAACGGCACGGTGGGTGTGCTGCTGGGTGTCGGCGGCACGGCGATGCTGCTGCAGGGAAATAATGGATCGGTGACGAACAATGGTGTTGTCGACGCATTTGCGCTGGGCAGCGGCCTGAGCGTGGTGTCGTCGGGCCTGGTTCTGGGCAAGCCGGAAGGGAGCACGCCCACGGTCGGCACGTACACCGTCCAGAACGGGGCCTCCGGTCTCATCGGCGGCTCGGGCCGAGATACTTACGAAGCGCAACTGGCCAACCTGACCGGGATGGCGCTGTCCATCCACAACGGCACGGGCGGTGTGACCAACGTCACCAACAACGGCATCATCCGCGCCGCGCCGGTGGCCCTCGGCAACCGGTCCGGCGCGGACATCGCGGCCGTGGCGATCTATGGCGGCGGTGTGACCAGTTTCACCAACAGCAGCACCGGCACCATTGTCGGCCGGGTGGCTTTCGAGTCGGCCGGCTCCGTTCTTGGCAACTACTTCAGGAACGGCGGCGTCATCAACGGCAGCGTGTCGCTGGGGGCAAATGGCAAGAATACGTTCGTCGCCGAGTCCGGCTCCTCGGTCAGCGCGGCGGGCCAGACGACCGGAACAATCGGCGTTACGTCCGTGGCGGGCCTGCTGTTCGCCGCGCCGGGCACGGTGGATGGCGGCGCCGGCGGCACCAATTCCCTGATGTTCGCCGACACCTTCAGCCGTGGCATCGCCACCAACGTCACGGCCGGAACCTACCTGAATTTCAACAGCCTGACCGTCACCGGGGGCACCTGGGCGCTGTCGGGCGGTGCGTTAATGCCCACGGGCAGTAGCATCGCGCTCAATGGCGGCACGGTGCGCGTCGACGGCAGCGGCGCGCTGGGCACCGGTGCGATCGATGCGGCGGGGGGCGCCATCGGCGCGACCACGGCGGGCGTGTCGGTGGGCAACACCTTCCGGCTGGGTTCGGGCGGCCTGACGCTGGACGGCACCCAGGCGTTCACGGTGTCTGGCCTGTTGACGGGCACCGGGGGGGTGCGGGTGGCTGGCACCGAGGCGGTCACCTTGACGGGCGCCAATGACTACACTGGCAGCACGGTCGTCAATGTGGGGGCCTCGCTCACGGGCAATGCCACCAGCCTGCAAGGCAATGTCGTCAACAACGGCACGGTGACCTTTTCCGGCGCGGCCAATGGCAGCTACGGCGGCACCATGTCGGGCAGCGGCAACCTGGTCAAGGAAGGCAGCGGCACACTGACGGTCAACAGCCTGCTGGGCCATCAAGGCAACACAGCCATCCAGGCCGGCACCCTGCGACTGGGCGCGGGCGCAACGCTGAACCCAGCGACGACGGTGAACTTGAGCGCCGGCACCGCGCTGGACCTTTCGGGAGGCGTGAACCAGAGCATCAACGGGCTGGCCGGCACGGGCGGCACGGTCGTGTTGGGCGCGAATACGCTGAGCCTGTTCAACACAAGCGCCACCACATTCACTGGCGTGATTGAAGGTAGCGGCGGTCTGGTCAAAGGCGGACTTCAGACGCAGACCTTGACGGGCACCAATACTTTTACCGGTGGCGTCAACATCACGGGCGGCAAGTTGGCGCTGGGGGCCGGGGGCAGCCTGGCCTCGGGCTCGGTGGTGACGGTAGGCGCAACGGGCGCGTTCGATGTTTCGGCAGCCTCCAACACAACATTGGCAGCGCTCAACGGTGCAGGCGGCAACGTTGCGTTGGGCGCCAACACCCTTACGCTGGGGGCGGGCACCTATGACGGCGTGATCGGCGGCACCGGCGGCATCACCAAGAACACGGCGGGCAGCTTGACGCTCAATGGCGTCAATACCTACACAGGAGCGACCCAGGTGAGTGCCGGCGAGTTGCTGGTGGGCGGTGCGGCCACCAATACCGGCGCCCGTTTGAACAGCGCTGTAACGGTGGCCAACGGCGGCTCGATCGGCGGATTCGGCCAGGTGAACGGCAACGTGGCCGTGCAGGCGGGTGGCCGCCTGGCCCCCGGTGCGCCAGGTGGCGTCTTCACCGTCAATGGCAACCTGGGGCTGGCGCAGGGCAGCCAGATGGACTTTTTCTTCGGCGCGCCCGGCAGCTCGGGCGGCCTGGGCGCAGGCCACAGCGTGCAGATCAACGGCGACCTGACGCTGAGCGGCGCGCAGCTCAACGTCAACGATGCGGGGGGCTTCGGCCTTGGCCTGTACCGGCTGTTCGACTACACCGGTTCGCTGACGACGCACAACGGTGGCATCACTGGATTGGCGGCCGGACAGACCTTGCAGGTACTGAGCGGGTCCAAGCAGATCAACCTGATCAACGCGACGGGCCTGACGCTCAATCTCTGGAACGCTGATCGCAGCGCGACGCCTAATCAGTTGGGCGGCGGTTCCGGCGTCTGGTCCAGGACCAGTGCCAACTGGACGGACGCTGGCGCCTCCGTAACGTCGGCGTTTTCGCCTGTCAATGCGTTCGCCATCTTCGGCGGCACGGCGGGCACGGTCACGGTGGATGGCGGTGCGGGCAATGTCAGCGCCAGCGGCGTGCAGTTCGCCAGCGATGGCTACCGTTTGAACGGTGACGCGCTCAATCTGTTGGCGCCGTCGGCCGGTGTCCTGAGCGAATTGCGCGTGGGTGACGGCAGCGCCGCGTCGGCCGGCTGGAGCGCCACGCTGGACAACGTCTTGGCCGGCAACGGTGTCAACAAGACGGGGTTGGGCACCTTGGCACTGACGGGCGCCAACCTCCACGCCCAGACGCGTCTTTCCGCTGGCACGCTGTCGGTGTCGTCCGACGCCAACCTGGGCGTGGCCCCGGGCTACCTGGACTTCCAGGGTGGCACGCTGCAGGTCACCGGCACCGCCTTCCAAGGCACGGCGCGCACGATCACGCTGGGCGCCGCGGGCGGCGGATTGGACATCGTCGATGCCGCCAATACCTTCACTGTGACGCAATCCCTGTCCGGCAACGGCGGTCTGGTCAAACTGGGCGCAGGCACCCTCGTGCTGAGTGGTGCCAACACCTACCGCGGCACCACCAGGGTGGCTGGCGGCAAGCTGGTGCTGGGCGCGGGGGGCAGTTTGGCCACCGGCTCGCTGATGACGGTCGACACGCAGGGCACGTTCGATATCTCGGCGGCATCCAACACGACATTGGCTGCGCTCAATGGCGCGGGCGGCAACGTAGCGTTGGGCGCCAACACCCTTACGCTGGGGGCGGGCACCTATGACGGTGTGGTCGGCGGCACCGGCGGTATCACCAAGAACACGACAGGCAGCTTGACGCTCAATGGCGTCAATACCTACACAGGGGCGACCCAGGTGAGTGCCGGCGAGTTGCTGGTGGGCGGCTCCGCCGCCAATGCGGGCGCGCGCTTGAACAGTGCGGTGACGGTGGCCAGCGGCGGCTCTATCGGCGGTTTCGGCCAGGTGAACGGCAACGTGGCCGTGCAGGCGGGTGGCCGCCTGGCCCCCGGTGCGCCAGGTGGCGTCTTCACCGTCAATGGCAACCTGGGGCTGGCGCAGGGCAGCCAGATGGACTTTTTCTTCGGCGCGCCCGGCAGCTCGGGCGGCGTGGGCGCAGGCCACAGCGTGCAGGTCAACGGCGACCTGACGCTAAGCGGCGCGCAGCTCAACGTCAACGATGCGGGGGGCTTCGGCGTTGGCCTGTACCGGTTGTTCGACTACACCGGTTCGCTGACGACGAACAACGGCGGCATCACTGGATTGGCGGCCGGACAGAACTTGCAGGTACTGAGCGGGTCCAAGCAGATCAACCTGATCAACGCGGCGGGATTGACGCTCAATCTCTGGAACGCTGATCGCAGCGCGACGCCTAATCAACTGGGCGGCGGTTCCGGCGTCTGGTCCAGGACCAGTGCCAACTGGACGGACGCTGGCGCCGCCGTGACGTCGACGTTTTCGCCTGTCGATGCGTACGCCATCTTCGGCGGCGCGCCGGGCACGGTCTCGGTGGATGGCGGTGCGGGTAATGTCAGTGCCAGCGGCGTGCAGTTCGCCAGCGATGGCTACCGTTTGAACGGCGACACACTCAACCTGGTGGCGCCGTCGGGTGGTGAACTGAGCGAACTGCGCGTGGGCGACGGCAGCGCCGTGTCGGCCGACTGGGTCGCCACGCTGGACAACGTCTTGGCCGGCAACGGTGTCAACAAGACCGGCTTGGGCACCTTGGTGCTGACGGGCGCCAATGCGTTTGCGCAGACGCGCCTTTCCGCGGGCGCGCTGTCGGTGTCGTCCGACACCAATCTGGGCGCAACCGCGGGTGGTCTGGACTTCCAGGGCGGCACGCTGCGGGTCACGGGCACTGCCTTCCAGAGCACGGCCCGCACGATCACGCTGGGCGCTGCGGGCGGCGGGTTTGACATCGTCGATGCCGCCAATAGCTTCACTGTGGGGCAATCCCTGTCCGGCAACGGCGGCCTGGCCAAACTAGGCTCAGGTGCCCTGGTGCTGAGCGGCGGCAACACCTACCTGGGCACCACGACGGTAGCTGGTGGCAAGTTGCAGGTGGGCGATGGCGCCACGGGTGGCAGCATCGCCGGCAACGCCGACATCCAGGCCGGTGCAACGTTGGCGTTCAAGCGCAGCGACCAAGTGGTCTACGGTGGCGCGATATCCGGTTCGGGCAACCTGCGCCAAGAAGGCAGTGGCACGCTGGCGCTGACGACCGATAGCAGCGGCTTCACCGGCATGACATCCATATCAAGCGGCAACCTGCAAGTGGATGGCAAGCTGGGCGGAACGGTGCAGGCGATGGCGGGCAGCACGGTCTCGGGCGTTGGCACCCTGAACCAGTTGACCGTGGGCTCGGGCGCGACCTTGTCACCAGGCAACAGCGTCACGCCATTCGGCCGTCTGAATGTTCTGGGTGACTTGAATCTGTTGCAGGGCGCGTCGTATCGCGTCGCGGCGGCGGCCGATGGTGGGCACAGCAGCGTCAACGTCAGCGGTGTCGCCAATCTGGCGGGCTCGGTACTGCACATGGGCCAGAACGGCGTCTATGCGCCTTCCACGACTTACACCATCCTGGCCGCGGGCAGTGGCGTGCAGGGCCGGTTTGATGAGGTCACCAGCAACCTCGCATTCCTGACGCCGTCGTTGACGTACGGCAGCAATCAAGTGGACCTGATCGTAAAGCTAAAGGACGTGCCCGATGACGGTAACGGCGGTTCGCGGCCGATAGAATTCGTCGACGCCGCCGTCACGGGCAATCAGCGCTCGGTCGCTGGTGCGCTGCAAAGCCTGCCTGCCGACAGTCCACTGTATCGCCGCGTGTTGAACCTGCCTGAGGGTGCACCGGCCGAGGTGTTCAATGGCTTGTCTGGCGAAATGCACGCTACTACGGTATCGCTGACGCAAAGCGTGGCTAACAGCTTTGTGCAAGTCCCAATGAACCGCTTGCGCGCAAATCTTGCGGCGGACATGTTGACCGGCGTGTCGACGGCAGAGCCGGGCACATGCAATGCCGTCGTGCCGCAATCGGACGAGCAACTCTTGTGGGTACAAGTCTTCGGCAACCGGAGCTCGCTGGGCGGTAACGGCAATGCCGCCCGCAGCACGCAGAGCAACAGCGACGTGGCCGTGGGCGGTGACACGCTCGTGAGCGGCGACTGGCGAATTGGTGCTGCGGTCGGCTATTCCAACAGCCGCAATCGCATCAACGCACGCGCGTCGAGCGGTCAGGCCGACAGCTACAGCCTGACAGGCTATGGCGGCAAGGCGTTCGACGCGGGCAGCGGCACGCTCAACCTGAGCTTGGGCGCGTCCTATACATGGCACGACATCACGACGCAGCGCTACGCCGACGCGGCGGGGCTGCCGCAGAAGCTGGAGGCCGACTACGGCGGCAATACCACCCAGGTGTTTGGTGAGCTCGGATATGCCATGGCGTTGACCGATAGCCTCACGCTGGAGCCTTTTGTCGGTGCCGGCTTCAGCAGCCTGCGTACGCACGCGTTCACCGAGTCTGGCGGCGACGCCGCGTTGCGCGGCGATGTCGGCCGCAACAACGTCACCACCTCCGCGCTCGGCCTGCACGCCCGCAGCGCCTTCAACAGCACCCGCGTCCAGGGGCAGTTGATTGGCACGCTGGGGTGGCGGCATGCCTTTGGCGATGTCGATCCGGTCAGCACGATGTCGTTCGTGCAGGGCGGCGAGTCCTTCACTACCCGTGGCGTGCCGATCGCGCGTGACGCCGCGCTGGTCGAGCTGGGAGTGAATATCGCGGTCAGCAAACGCACCACGGTAGGCGTGATCTACGGCGGACAGTTCGGCGATGGTAGTCACCAGCACTCAGGCGCACTGGATGTGCGCTATCGATTCTGATCGCAGACAGCATTGCGGTCCGAACAGTCTCCATGAAAACGCAGCACAACACGTGTGTTGTGCTGCGTGATCGAGTTTGCAGGGAGGTAGCCCGGAATGGTGAGCCATATAACCTGTTCAAGGCTCCCGGCATGCCGCGACAACGGCCCAGGCAGTGCCTAATGGGGCAGGGGGGCAGGGGGCAGGTGTTGATCCATGGCCCGTTTAGACAAAGAGCGCTGTTCCGGTGATGCCGAACTGAAGTGCACGCTTGGCCAGCTCATTGGCTGTCACCATGCAGCGTGACGGCATCCAATATGCCGCGATAGGCTTCCCGGAACGCTGGCCCGCTTCCATGCCGTTTGTACGATGCATGCAGGCGCATCCACTGTTCGGTTGAAAGCCCCCGTGTGCTGAACCCCTGATCAGATGGCCTGGATGAAAGATGCCAAGACTGCGCCGATTGCGAAGCACAACATGGCGGTTTATCGCGGAAGGGTTCGTGCAGCGATCATGGTGCTGGCTCCGTTCGGGTCCAGCGGCATGGTGCCAAACACGGAGTTAAGCGCTCGACCGCGACAGCCTCCGTTCTGCGACGATTTCTTCACAAGCCGCGATCGCCCACGAAGGAATGGGTGAAGGTTAACGCTGGAATTTCACCCGTTCAGGCCTATGCAGACCAAAACCTTGGGCGTAGTCCACGCCCAAGGAACGCGCTGCATCGCGCAGGTGCCCGGTACTTACACCTTCGGCCACGACCTTTAGGCCGCGCTGGTGCCCAATCTTGGTGATGGCGCTGATGATGGTGTGGCTGATCGGATCGGCATCCAGATCAACAATGAAGCTGCGGTCGATCTTGATCAGGTCCAAGGGAATATTCTTGAGATAGCCGAAAGACGACATGCCAGCACCAAAATCATCGAGGGCGATGCTGCATCCGGCACAACGCAGGCGCTCAACGATGCTCACCATTTTAGCCAGGTTGCGGACTGCGACGGTCTCGGTGACCTCGAAGCAAAGCTGCTGTGGCGGTACCCCGTGTTCTGCGATGCAGCCAAGGATGAAGTCTGCCAAGCCCTCGTCCTCGATACTGGCACCAGACAGATTGATCGCACAGCTGCCAAGTGTCTGCGCCGTAGGGTGGAGGTTGCTGAAGTTTGACAGGGCTTTGCGAATCACCCAGCGGTCAATGGCCGGCATCAAGCCATAGCGCTCGGCTGCAGGTAAAAAGACGCCAGGCAGCACAATGCTGCCATCTTCATCACGTAGGCGCAGCAGCAGTTCGATGTTGGTAGCGGTGTCCTTGCCGGTGAGAGAGATGATCTCCTGGTAGTCAAGCAGCAGGCGGTCCTGATCCATCGCCCAGCGCAGCCGGTTGACCCATTCCATCTCCCCCTGGCGCCGGCTGGTCTCGTCGTCCTCACGGTACACGTGGACGCGGTTGCGTCCGTTCTCCTTGGCCAGGTAACAGGCCGTGTCTGCCCAAGCCAATAGATTCTTCAGGGTTGGAAACTGCTGGTCGATCACGACCATGCCGATGCTGCAGCTGACCTTGTAGCTGCGCTCCTGCCACGCGAACAGCAGGGTTTCGATGCTCCTTCGGATCTGTTCCGCAAGCTGCAGTGCACCGCCGGCATCTGCGTGGAAGGTCAGCAACCCGAACTCATCCCCGCCCAGACGTGCGAGGATGTCGCCGCTGCGCAGCTGCTGGCGCATGATCAACGCGAGTTGCTCCAGCAGCTGGTCGCCGGCCATATGGCCGGACACATCGTTGATCAGCTTGAACTGGTCAAGGTCGATGTACAGCAAGGCCCACATGCCGTTGATCGCCGTTGTGGACCGGTCCTTCAGTATCTCTTCCAGACGCCGCTCGAACTCACGGCGGTTGTAGAGGCCCGTCAGCGCATCATGCGCGGCCTGGTAGCTCAGGCGATCAGTCAGTTCGCGCTGTTCGGAATTGTCGGTTGCGACCAGCAATAAATGCGGGGTCCCATCCACATCCACTTCGGCCATGGATGCATTTGCCCAGAAGCTGGTGCCATCTGCCCCTCGCAGCTCGGTCTCAAGCCGGTTCCAGCCGCTGCGCAGGTCCGCCGGATCACGGGACCTGGCCTGCAGTGGGTGATCAGGAAACAGCGAAGACAGCTGCAAGCCGGTGGGGTCACCCAGACGCTTGCGCGCTGCCTGGTTGGCGTACACGATCTTCCAGCCGCGGGCGTCGACGAGCAGCACCAGCGCCGGCAACAGTTCATTCAGTGCACGGAAGCGCAGCTCGCTCTCGCGGTAGCGGAAACTCATCTGCGCCCCCAAGGCCAATGCCTTGCGCCGGGTTACCGCCAGCGACCACAGCAATGCCGATAGCAGCAGGCTGATGATGGACCCGGCGATGACGATGGTATCCAATCGGCCAACGGCAAAGGGCTGCGGGCGGGGCTGCATCTCCAGATGCCAGTGCCTGCCGCCAAAATCCAGTTGACGGTGCTGCGCAGGCAACCCGGCAGCTACCATCGTGCCGGAATCGTAGAATGGCTGTGCGTTCACATCCGTATCGCGGATTCTTACCCGGAAGCCATCCAGAATGGGCGATGCCAGCGCGCTTTCGATCAATGGCTGCAAACGGATGCCGATGGCCAGCGCGCCAATCTCCCGAGCTTGGCGCTCGCTCGCTGACGCCGGCGTTGGCCCTTTGGAATACACCGGTAGGCGGAGTGTGACGCCCAGCGGACTCTGTCCTGGAGACGCCTTTTGGCGCAGGGCAAACGGGGCTGAAACAGTGACAGTGTCGGTATCCCTGGCGCGTAGCAGGGCCGCCAGGTTGGCCGGCTGGGTGACCATGTCAAAACCCAACAGGCTGGTATTGCTCTGGTAGGGCGACACAAACTCGTAGCGGTAAGCCGCGTTGTCGGTTTGTGGTCGGTCGACCTGGGCACGCCGCGCAAAGGCGATGGAAGTGTAGGCCTCGTTACCATCGTGTAAACGCGCGTAGTACTGACTGAAGCCAGTCTGATCCATCCGGTCGTTGGCCAGAAAGACGGTCTGCATCGCACGCAGGATGGATGCTGCATGCTCAAGCGGTACCCGCAGCTGCGCAACGCTGGTGTCAGCCAGGGCCCGGCGCGCGTCTGCAGCCCGATGCTGCAGGTCAGACCATTCGCGGTACGCGATGATCGCTGTGCAGGCCAGCCCGAACAACAGGCCTGCAACCGCCCAGGCAAGTGGTGGCAAGCTGCCACCACGAGCGGGCAAGGCGTGCGCGGATTCTTCAAGCTCTGGCTGGATGAAAGTCACTTACCCGTTCGGCTCCTGCGCAATGTTGTGCCATGAGGAACATGCAGCCTGCCGTATACAGGCCAGCTGTAGAAACAGTCAAAACAACGCGAAAACTACCGTGACGAAGCCCCCAGCCGTTCCGGGCCGAGTATGGATATCGGCGTGGGTACGCCAATCTTGATGGAGCGGCGGATACGTTTGCGACCGGGGCGGCGGCAAGAAGTCAGGGAACAAGGTAACGCATTCGGCTGACAGGCCGTCATTGTGCAGACACCTGATTTCGCGCCACCGTAGCCACTCCTACACGAGAGGCGTAGATTGCCCATCAAAGCATCCATGCACCGGTGTGGATCCGACACCGCCTGGAGCGGCCCTTGAGCGATGACAAGGACACGTTTGCATCATCAGTTGGAGGCAGGCCCGTCTCAATCGCGTTGATAGTGTCAAGCCAAGGCGTAGCTCATTGGATTCCAGCTTCATGCAACTGCATGCATTAGTCGAGGCATCAATGTTTTGTGCTGTTGCAGTGCAGCGGCGCCAGCCGGGAGAGGGAGGCGTCGCCCGCAAGAGTTTGGTCGACTACCGTCGCAAGCGCCACTTTGGGCATTGCGTGGACCTGAAACGGGCGAGCCGTTGCCCAGGATGCTTTGGAGGCGAGTCTCTTTCCGGCCATTGCTGCAGCAATCTCGTTCGTCGGGCTGGTTGTGGTCGCAGCTGGCTATGCCGCTGCTGTCCGTGTGGTCTATCAGACATTGGACTTTGCTCTATTGGAAATGAAAGCAAAGCTTGCGCACGGCCCCTGATGCCAGAACGCTGCTCAGGTTGTCGATTGCTTGGTGAGTGACCCACCCCTTGAAGAAGGAAAAGAAAGTCATGTGGAAACCGTGCATGCGCGTCCTGGTCTGCGCACTGATGGTCTGGGCTGGCGACATGGCTGTTGCTTCGCCCGCCCACGAACTGCCGCTGCCCAACGAGGCCGAATACACCGCCGAGATCAACGCCTGGCTGGACCAGCAGAATGCTGGGAGAGCTGCTGATCAGCTCAGGTGGCAACGGATAGTGGCAGGTGGCTCGACAGGGTTGATTCTGGGCTTTGCGGTCTTCGTCTGGCACACATGGCGCCTGCGTAAACCCTTGGCCTTCCGCATCAGCCGCTTGCTGCTGTGGACACCCTGTTTCTTGCTGGCAGGTGCATGGTTTGTTTCGCCCCTGCTGCTGGCCGCGACGGCGCTGGCGCCCGCGATACTGGGGATATGGTGGAAGCGGGTTCTGTCATGGTGGGAACTGGGACTGGGTACCATCCTATGTCTGGCAATGTTGGCCGGGGTATGGATGGTGTTCAGCGTGCTGGCAGGCTTGGGGACCGGGTTATGAAGTCGTATCGGCGTGTCGTCACAGGTTGACTACCTGCATGCCAAGCAGATGCCGCTGGAGGCGTACAAGCGGAATGCTGGAACGTGGATTGCGGGATTGAATGAATCTCTCTTCCGAGCACCTTTGCTCAGTTTTTCATTCGAGAGGTTGCAGAGGTTGTGAAAGCGCGGTTCAAGGAAGTTTGCCGGGGGTAGGGAAGGGCCCGCTCTTCCGCGGTGCCTTGTTCCAGCTGCCTGCAGGGGCGGGCGCATGCCATCAGACGGAGCAGGCATCGGCCCGCTCACGAAAGCAGCTTCCGCGACAGCCGCTTGTACCCAGCGCCAAAACCACCTGGAGCACGGCCGGTGATCCGCAGGTTGATCGGCGGTCTGTCGCTGGCGAGCCCGCTTAGGTTCTGCAGGGGGCAAACGCATCCAGGGCCGGCTGGTAGACCTGGCTCTGGACGTCGAACAGCCCCAGCATCGAGTGGTAGACGTTGTCATGGCTGTATGCGTTGCGTCGCGCGTTCCTACGCATGCAGGCATGGTCCAGAGCCGTGTTCTGCAGGAACTGCGGCGAGAACCACATGATCAACGGTACATGGGTTTGCTCGCGGGGTGCGATTGCATATGGCGTGCCATGCAGGTACATGCCTCGCTCGCCCAATGACTCCCCGTGGTCGGACACGTAGACCAGCGCCACGTCACGCTCACCGGAATAGTGCTGCAGCAGCGCCAGGGTCCGGCCGAGCATCTCGTCCGTCTGCAGCAGCGTATTGTCGTAGGTGTTCACAAGCTCTTCCTTGCTGCACCTGTGGATCTGGTTGCTGTCGCAGGTCGGAGTGAAGAACCGGTTGTGCTGCGGATAGCGTTCGAAGTAGGTTGGCCCGTGGCTTCCGAGCTGATGCAGCACCACCAGAGCGTCTCCTTGCATGGTGTCGATCTGCGTCCGGAGGCCATGGAGCAGCACGCTGTCGTGGCAAGTTCCATCCTTGTTCGGGCAATCGCCGGCAATCTTCATGCGCGGCATATCCTCGGTGACGATGCGCTCACATACCCCCTTGCAACCACCGTTGTTGTTGTTGCGCCACAGGATCTGGATGCCTGTGCGTTGCAGGATGTCGAGTAGGTTCTCCTCGGACGTGGCACGTGCGGCATCGTAGTCCGCACGGCCCATGCGCGAGAACATGCAGGGAACGGAGATGGCCGTGGCTGTCCCGCAAGACGAGACATTCCTGAAGCTGATGATGTCCGGATACCGGGACAGCGAGGGATTGGTCGGGCGTGAGTAGCCATTGAGCTGGAAGTTCTTTGCCCGCGCGGTCTCGCCGACCACAAAAATGACCAGCTTTGGCCGGGCGGCAGGCGAACGCGGGGCACGAATGGCGTCTTCGCCTACGCGTTGCAGCGGCTGCCGCTTTGCTTCATGGTGGCTGGTCAGATAGCCATGCGCATGGCGCACAACATTCAATGGAAGCACCAGATCCCGGATATGGCGATTGTTGCGAAACAGGGACGCATAGTCCTTGTAGAATCCAAGCGAAATGGTGGCAAGCACGATCGCGGAAAGGACGATGTTCCCGGTCCACCAAAGTGCGGTCCGCGGCACGTTGGCGCTCCTGGTCCTGCACAGGCCGATCATTGTTGCGGGTAATATGCCCAGCCCGATGATTGTCAGCAGTAACGAAATCGAAAAGTAGGATGCCAGTTCTGCCTGGTTCGTCTCGAAGAAGTTCTGAACCATGCTGCGGTCGATCAGTACGTTATAGTGCAGCATGAAGTAGCTGCAGCTGGCACTGATGATGATCAACAGTGCCAGCAACGGCTTGCGCAGGTAGGGAAGGATCAGTATCGGCGCCAACAGAAGGTTGAAGGCGAAGAAAAGAAAGACCGGAACGCTCAGGAAGAAGAAAAAACTATGCGGGTCATGGATCTCAATCGTGACCGCGAGCGTTTTCCAAAGGGCAGGGTTGCCGATACTGGCGAAGAAGAGTGCGGCTATCCAACCAAGTTGGATGGGATGTAAGCGCAGGGATGTCAGACGATGAAGCACGCACGGTTCCAATGAATAGAAAGTCCGCGCAGTCTCAGAAAGTCGTTGTCAGGAAGTTGTCAGCCGATACCGCCGTGACGCGTTTGCTTGTCATTGAGGACAATCCGGAGCTGGTGGCGAATTTGTACGCCTTCTTCGAGCCCCTGGGGTACGTGCTGGACGATGCACGCGATGGCGCGACTGGCTTGAGAATGGCAACGCAGAATGACTATGACGCCATCCTGCTGGACCTCATGCTGCCGCGACTGGACGGTATGGCGTTGTGCCGCAGGCTACGCCAGGAATTCCAGAACCCCGTACCAGTCCTGATGCTCACAGCCAGGGACCCGGTGGACGACCGGATACAGGGGCTGGAGATGGGCGCTGACGACTATCTGATCAAACCGTTCTCGCTCAAGGAGCTTGATGCACGCATCAAGGCCTTGGTACGGCGTGCACAGGGCAGGCAGGTGCAGGGTTCTCTTACCTGGGCTGACTTGCAGGTTGACAGCCGGTTGCCCACGGCGATGCGGGAGGGGCGCGTCGTCACCTTGACGCCGAGCATGCACAAGCTGTTGCTGTGCCTGATACGGGCAGCACCGGCTGTCGTCAGGAAGAAGGAGATGGAGTACTTGCTCTGGGGTGATGATCCGCCCGACAGCGGTGCGCTGCGCACACATATCCATGAACTTCGCCAGTGCATCGACAAGTCATTCTCGAGCGCGCTCATTGAAACCGTGCACGGGGTCGGTTGGCGTCTGCAGGCCCCTGCGGAAGTGGGGCAGTAGAGATGGGCCGGCTGAAGATGATCATCGGCTCCTTTGTCCGCAGGATGACGCTCAAAACGCGCATCACCATCACATTCGTGCTGCTGATGGTGGGGGTGATGGGGGTGGTGATCGCTGCCGAGCAGTTGGACTACGACGATCTGCGGGCGTACGTGATTTCCAAAGGGTTGCAAGAACAGGCGCAACAGTTGGAGAAGGGCCTGGCCAAGGGGAGTCAGCCGAGCTTGCGCGAAGGCAGTCGGTTGTATGACTCCACGTCGGTCCCGGTTGGGTTGCGTCGGTTTGGTCCGGGCTACCACAGCGTCGAGGAAGCCGATGCCTGGCATATGCTCGTGTTCGATCTGGACGGCGAGCGCTATTACCTCCTGCAGGATGCGCAGATGTATGCGTACCTGGAGCACCTGATCGATGGGTATGCAGCAGTTGTCATACTTTTCTGCATCTTCTGCGGGTTCTGGATTGGCCGCGTAACTGCCGCGCGAGTAATCTCCCCGATCACCCGGCTGGCAGAGGCGGTTCAGACCAAGCAAATGCCCTTTCCGTTCCAGGACGCACGCGATGAGATCGGCGTGCTGGCCCGAGCATTCGCACAGCACAGCGACGAAGCCGAGCATTTCCTCCAGCGTGAGCGGTGCTTTGTCGGTGATGCGAGCCATGAACTCCGCACGCCCTTGGCGATCATTGCCGGTGCCGCGGAGACGATCGAGCAACAGCTCCCTGCGCATAGCCACCTGGTCGCGAGTAGCCAGCGGATCCTGCGTACCACGCAGGAGATGCAGCGTCAGCTGACCTGCCTGCTGCTGCTCTCGCGTGACCCGCAGGGCCTTGCCCGCACGGAGGTCTCGCTGTTGTCGTTGATAGAGGAGTGCATGGCGCGTTGTGAGCCTTGGCTGGGGGACAAACCGGTAGGACTGGCGTTCGATGTGGTCATGGAAACCAGGCTGCATACCAATGCAGAGCTTGCCCGCAGCGTCATCTGGAACCTGATGCGCAACGCCTGCCAGTACACGGATCAAGGCGAGGTACGCATTGTCCTGGATAGGACGCGGCTCACCATTTCCGACACGGGACCAGGCCTCCCCCCGAGCATCGACCCGCGTCAGTTTCAGCGCTTCGTTCCGGGCACGCCCCATAGTGGGGAAGGCCTTGGCTTATCGATCGTGCAGCGCATCGTCGAGCACCTGGGCTGGCAGATGACGGTGGAAAGCTCGGATACAGGTTGTTGCTTCACGCTCGATATGTACGGCTCGACTTAAGCGGCGAAGGTATTGTGTCGGAGGTGTTCAGTTCGGCTTCCGTGCAACTCAAAGGAGAGCCATCCAGGGAAACTGGCCCGATAGCGACAGTTCCTGTAGTCGACGTTCCCCAGCCGGTTCATGGCGGCCACTCGGAACGAACGCAAATTCGCGCCCCGGAGGGCCCTTGGACATCCCTGCACTTGGGTTGAAGGTCTGACAGAGTCCTGACACTGAGCGCCGCACACTGTGCCCTCGTCAGTGGAAAGGAGAAGGTCCTGTGGAGTCCTCGGGGTCTGCGAAAGAAGGCAAGTTTGATCATGGGAGATCGGGAGTCAGGCGAATCATTTGCACAGCTCTCTACTCGCGGGATGGGTTTGTCGCTGCCTTCAGGAGTGAGGCGGCTTTCCGCCAGCTTCTAGTCCTGCATGGAGCATTGGTTCTCGTTGCATGCGTACTGGACGTCAATGCCACCGAGCGGGCGATCCTGCTGGCGGTGTGCCTTATCAGCTTGCTGGTGGAGCTGCTGAACTCCGCCATAGAAGCTGTCGTCGACCGCATTTCGCTGGAGATTCGTCCACTCTCAAAACGTGCAAAAGATATGGGTAGCGCAGCGCAGGCGATTGCCTTGCTTATGGTTTCTGCGGTTTGGGTTGTGGTTTTGTTTGATTGATGGGCATTGAACGGTGAGCGCCATCCAGAACATTCGTTGGCGTTCTCTGATGCGCGTGGAAAAACCACATCAAATCCTGCGTTTGGTGAGCAGCGGGTTGTTGCATTTCATGGCAGGGGATTGATTGGGCTTGCGCGAATGCCGGCACGGCCGATAAAGTTTCATATGAAGTGGTTGCGTTCCGCTCCAACTATGGAACTGGCCCCCGGGTGATCGCAGATCAAGCCAAGTACGAAGATGCTTTGCAGACGACATACTCCGTAAACTTTGATGCGGCAGCGACTGCCAACGCAGGCCAAACACTCCACGCTTGTGTCGTGATTTATCGTGGGAGACCTGTGGTGAGTTCCACCTCGCCACGCCCAGAAGAGTACTGATATGCGAAGATTTTGCTGCTAAGCAATCATTATTGGAATGGCGACCAGTTGCCGGACAACACCCGAAGTTCCCTTGGGAGTTTCGGGTGAGGGCGTGAACTACATAGAAATATCGCGCAGCATGGGAATCGTTCATGTCAAAACCCATATGTATCTCCCTGGGCGCGAAGGACACAGTGCGCAAGGGTCTAAGTACAGGTGCTTGGATCATCATGGCAAAGACATCACTCTGATCGCCCATGCTCCCTTGCGAATACCCATTCAATCCTATTGCGGGGCGGTGGCCGATGCCTTGTCATATGTCTCGTTGATGTACCCGGATAGGCCTGCTTCAATCGAGTTGCACCTCGTCCCGCATGGAATTGGACTCCGTTCCACCCGAAGTTCGTGGCGCATATCAACGCCGAGGCTCAGTCTTGTGGCGCCGGAGTTCATGGAAGAACACAGAACACTGGCGAACATCATTGATCTTGTCGCGCACGAGACGTTTCACCTCGCGGGCGCGTTGTCAGGCGACAAACTTGCAGAATCTGAGTCCGCCGCCTATATGACGGGGCTGTGTGCGCAGCTTGCCACGTTGGGAAGTATCAGTGCTGCGAATCTTCCTGGTACACAGTTGATGGCCAAAGATGAAGCAATAGCTGAATCGTCACGCGCCGCCAGCGAAGTTCGCGACATTGTTGCCCCCATGATGGAAGGTGATCGAATCGAGTTGAAATCCAACGAAGGTGGCCGCTTTATGGAGATCTGCCAATCAAAAGTGACGAAGCATCGTGAATGACGGCATTCCCACACTTCCCTTCGGGTTCGAATCTCGACTTTTGCATCATCGAAATCAAGGCGCTGTAGAAAAGCCGGCGAAAGCTAGCTCTTCCGTATATGTGTTGCTGGCTGCTTCTACTAGGCTTGGCGATTTCATTGGAGGCGAACAATGTCCGAGCGAGCCATGCATAGCCATGCGCGGTTGTAGCGTTCGATGTAGGCGTTCTGTTATGACTTGGGGCTGGGCGTGTTCGATCCGGATAGGTCATCCTGCTATTCACCGTGCTACGGCTGCTGGATTGCGTGCTGGCGCCTAGCAAGGATAGGGTGCCAACCGAACACAAGAAGAACCGATGCCGACGTCAACCTAGATACGTTCCTGCGCCGCATGTGGTTGGGACGGAGTTCTACAACGTCTCGCTAATGGACCTGCCGAAACTGCTTGGAGCCTAGGACTAAATGATCGAGAAGAGCGCCGCCATCGTGGGATTCCTTGCCAATCTGATGCCTCTTTACACCTCTGAGGATCGGGATGAAGTCTGGTGTGCTCGCTCCCTGCACGACGGCACCCTGATCCTGCCCGTCGACGAATCTGAGTGGGACGAGGAGCGCGGCACCGTCCGCGTCCACTGGCAGGGCGATGCACAGCGCGAAACGCTCGTCGACGGCGACCAGATCGCCGCGCTAGCGCTAGAGCGTTACGTCCGCCTGCATGGCGTCGGAGCTAGCGAGGAGGCAATCGCCTCTGAGCTATGGTTCATGGCCGGGCATTTCCACGTCAAGACCGGCTGCCATGCATATTTTCCGCAGCTGCGAGAGCCCGCGCATCCCGTTGTTCGCACGGCCAAGCGCATGGGGGAGGGTGTGCTGGTGAATCTAGTTTCCAAGATAATGCAGATATGAGCGCAGGTATGAGAGATGCTTCCGACTTCGTTCGTGATAGGCATAACCCAGCGCGGGACCTGGAACAGCGTCTGCGGTAACCACGGGCGAACTGTACAAAGCTTCAACGTTGGCCTTCGGCAGGAGTGCCTGAATGAGCATTGGTTCTTGTCACTGGCCGGCGCCCGCCAGAAGATCGAAAACTGGAGAACCGACTACAATCATTTCCGTCCGCATTCGTCCCTGGGAAATGCCGCGCCAGCGCAGTTCGCCGAGGCATTTCTGACAACCCCAAACAAGCCGATTTTTCTACCTTAGATCGGCTCAAGATTTGGGAGGCCGTCAGTGGAACCGCATGCGGCTGTCAAATCCTAAGGCACAGAGTTGAGCCGCGGGCCAGGAGAGGCAGCGTCTCGAAGGGGGAGCATCGCCCATTCATATATCCATGAGAAATTCATGTTTACAATCCGCGCCATGCCCATAGATGCGGCGTCGGACGAAAGCGGGGAGTCGCGAGAACGGAGTCTGGCGATAGCCATCTCTGTAGTACTTCACGCCTTAATGTTTCTGTTGATCTGGGGAGGCAGTGCGGCCGGCGGATTGGGGGAATCGGATATCGTTGGGGAAGGGGAAGGGCCGGGCATGTCCGTTGACTTCCTGAAAAGTGGCGAATTTCGACAGAGGATCGACTTGGTCGCCGAGCCCAAGGACTCTCCTGCAGAATCCGACGAAACCTCTGCTATTGCCCAAGTAGCAGTACCGTTGCCGCTTGAGGACCACATCGAATCTGTTGATGATCAGAGTATTAAGAATTTTGCAGACGCCCGCCCGACAGCGGTGGAGCAAGGTGATCATCCAAACGTTCCCAGTTCAACCGAACATTCGGAAAGTCCCGGCTCTTCAAGCGCAGGCGGCAGTGGAGAAGAGGGGCTACGAGCCGCATACCTGGCAGCCTTGAGGGCTGCAGTAAACAAGCAGTGGGTTCGCAGTGGAAGCAAAGGAAAATGCAGTTTAGTTCTTAAACAAACGATTGGCGGGGCTGTGCAAAGCGCCATTTCCGCTGATTGTGAGCTTGATGCAGGGGCGCAACGAACACTAGAGGCTGCGGCTTTGATGGCGCAACCGCTTCCCTATCTGGGTTTTGAATCGGTTTTTTCGAGTGAATTGCAATTGGATATCTATCCGGGAGAATGAGTCTGTCGCACATTTTTCGCGCTTCTGAATTTGCGATGCAGTAGGGGACACACCCCGCACTCGGCATCCGAGTATGCGATCAGAAAGCGTTATTTCGATGTGCGATAGGCACTTCTACCTCCTTGAGGCTTTATCACGGATGTGATCTTTGAGGGATGATCATGAGGCTTGCTTTTTGCGTGGGTGCACTTGTTGCAGTCTCGTCAACAACTGTGGCAGCTCAAACGGTTACGTCGGAAGACGAGTATGCGAAACGATTAGGGAATTCGTCGGCCATTGAGCCACTATCGAATTCATTGGCGGGCGAAGAGGTTTCGCTGTACACGGGGGCCACTGCATTTTCGATCGTGGATGTGGCCATCCCGGGAAACGATGCCCTGCCAGTAGAGCTACGGCGACGTTTGACGATCGAAGATCCTGGTGTCTACAAGGGGGCGCTCGGTGGAGTAGGCGAGTGGAGTCTGGATGTTCCATACATCCACGGTATCTTTGCGGAAGGGCAAGGCTGGAAGGTAATTGGATCCAATCCAGACGCGCGTTGCACCAGTCCAGCCATCCCCAATACGTCATTTGAAGGCAGCACAGCTGGTGCCTACAGCAATCTGGTGTGGGATGGGTACTACGTCAACATCCCTGGCCAAGGCGACAACGAGCTGCTAAAAAACAACCGGGGTGCAGTGCCAGTTTCGGAAACCTCCTTTCCATGGGTCACCACGGCAAGACAGATCGTGAGTTGCCTAGCGTCAACCCGTAACTATCCTGGCGAGGGATTCGTCGTCAGGGGGCCCGATGGAACGTCCTATACGTTCGACTACGTCATAAGCCGCCAAGCCAGCAGCGTATCGGATATATCTCGTGTTCGCTTGGGCTTTGGCGGTGGCGCTACGTTTTCAACGATCATTCCCCGCGTCCATATGTACATGATGGCAACAAAGGTTGAGGATCGATTCGGAAACACGGTTGGCTACGAATATGTTGGTACAGAACTCAGGCGGATATATGCCTCAGATGGCAGGGAGATCGTTCTAAACTGGACCGCTGGAAACCTATCTTCGATAGTGGCCAATGGCAGAACTTGGTCCTATTCATATCGAAATGGCTTGATACCATATGGTACCTCTTCGGCATTGGATACGGTCGCTTTGCCTGATGGGAGTAGTTGGCGTTACTCAGTTGCCGGCGAGTTAAGAAAAGGGGCGATATTCAGGGATGATGGCCCCGCACCGACCAATCTGTGCCAGTTTGACGTCGACAGAGCCCCAAGCACTGAGTTTACATACACAGTTGTTTCGCCCAGTGGTGCAAAGGTCGACTACCTGTTCAGCTACGCGGCGCGGTCGCGGACTCGGGTTCCAACCACGTGCCAGGAGACCGTTGGAGCACCGCGCTATCCAGATGTGAATGCCGTGTTCTATCAGTGGGCACTTATCAAAAAAACCTTAGCAGGCCCCGGCCTTACGCCCGCCGAGTGGACCTATGGCTATGGTGGTACGGCGTCTGGAACTTACTATCGCGCACCTTGGCCGAAGCCTGACTTCAGCACCCTGGAAACATACATTCCTGGTGGGGACTGCGCTAACTGCTCTGTCTCTGGGGTCTTGAGGGTGAGCGAACCTGGACGCGTTGTGGACTACGAATACGGCGCGCAGTACGCGGTCAATGAAGGACGGCTTCTATCAAAGACGGTACGTCAGAAAGGAACCCTCGCCGTGGTTTCAAAAGAGACATATCAGTATCTCTCGGATAGTAATATTTCCGCACAGCCTTTCGCTGACAACATCGGTCGTTCGCTTTTGCCGATATGGGAGCGACCGATGGCAGCCCGCCAGCGGCCGATAGTCGCTACATACATCAGCCAAGACGGAGTGACCTTCTCCAAAACTACCAATGCATTCGACTCGTATGTGCGGCCGGTGAGCGTCACCGAATCAAGTACATCGACACCATGAGGATGCGGACAATGAGTAAACAAAGGACCTGTTTTCGTTCGCTTCTTGCGATATGGACGGCGTTATTTGGCGTTCTTGCGCACTCAGGGGGGCAGGCGCTCGCCAGTTCGCGGACCGAGACCATTAGCTACCATGACAACGCAACGAAGTGGGTGCTAGGGCAAGTTGCCGGCAAGGCCATTGATGGCGTCATTGTGGAGCAAACCTCATACGATGCCGCTACCGCCATGCCTTTACAGACATGGTCTTTTGGAAAGCTGAAGCAGACGTTGTCCTATAACGCCAACGGCACGGTCGCGTCGGTAAGTGATGGGAAAAATAATCTAACGACGCTATCCGCTTGGAAGCGCGGGGTTCCGCAGTCCATTGGTTATGCTGATGGAACGGCGCAATCAGCAACTGTCAACGACAGCGGCTGGATAATGCAAGTTATCGATCAGGCCGGCTTTGCCACAAGCTATGGCTACGATGCGATGGGGCGTCTGGCGGATACGACATTTCCTGCCAATGACTCAGTTGCTTGGAGTGCGGAGCGGCGGTCTTTCACGCGCAGCGCAAGCGCCGAGTATGGGCTAGCACCAGGCTTCTGGCGGCAGGTGATCACGGCAGGAAATTTCAAGAAGATCGTGTACTACGACGCGCTTTGGCGCCCTGTTATCACCCAGGACGAGGACGTCTCGAACTCGTCAGCAACGCTTCGTCAGACACGAATCAATTACGACCAGCAGGGTCTTAAGGTATATGAGTCGTATCCGATAAACCCGTTTGCCACTGGCTGGCAGAACTTCGATTCCCCTCTCCCTGGCGTCTGGACCGAGCACGATGCTTTGGGGCGCACGACCGCTGTGGCACAAGACAGCGAGCATGGCCTGCTGATCACCACGACGACCTACCTGAATGATGTGCTTGGCGCTTACACATTGGTCAAGAACCCGCGCGGCGGAGAGACTCGTACCTGGTATCAAATGTTCGGCAGCCCGTCCTATGACGCCCCGACGAGAATTATCCAAGCAGAAGGTGCGCAAACAAGTATTGCGCGTGATGCCTTTGGCAAAGCTACCTCTATCGTTAGAGGCAACAGCGATTGGTCGACGCAAATCACACGGACATATCGCTATAACAGCCATCAGGAGCTTTGCGCGAGCGTCGAGCCCGAGGTCGGCGCGACGCTGATGGGGTATGACGCTGCCGGCAATCTTGCCTGGAGTGCGTCTGGCCTTCCTGCTGCAACCGCCTGTGAGAATGACGGCAGTTCGGGAGTTGTTGCAGCGCGCCGCGTACAGCGGACGTATAACAATCGCAACATGTTGACTGCACTGACATTTCCGGATGGGAACGGCAACCAGGCATGGACGTATACACCAGACGGAAAGCCGAGTCAGATCATCACTGGGGATATAGCGAGCTCCACTCAGGCGATCAATACCTACACATACAACAAGCGTCGCCTTCTGACGGCAGAAACTATCGGGCAGGTAGGAGGTTACAACTGGTCTCTTGGGTACGGCTATGACGTTAACGGCGCACTGGCCGGGGTGCAGTACCCTAGCGGCCTGTATGTGGACTACGCCCCAAATGCTCTAGGCCAACCTACACGAGCAGGTAGTTTTGCTACCGGGGTCTCTTACTATCCTAATGGCGGCATGAGCCAGTTCGTGTACGGCAACGGGATTTCTCACACCTTGCAACAGAACAGCCGCCAACTGCCGACACGTATCAAGGATGGCGTCGTGCTAGACACTACCTATAGCTACGATACCAATGGCAACGTGACGCAGATTTCCGATGCCCTTGATTCAAGTCGTACTCGTTCGATGACATATGACGGCCTCGATCGCCTAGCGCAAGCAAGTTCCATCTCTTTTGGGGGAGGTGGCCAGATTGCCTATAGCTATGATGCGCTGGACAACTTGCGCACGACGAAGTTGACCGGCGTGAAGCAGTACAACTACTGGTATGACGCATCTAATCGACTAAGCAACATTGTGGACGATGCTGGTGCCACTATCATGGGTTTTTCCTATGACGCTCAAGGCAACCTTGCCAATAAAAATGGTCAAGCGTTCCAGTTCGACTATGGCAATCGGCTGCGCAGCGCCGTTGGCAAGGAAACCTATCGCTACGATGGGTATGGTCGGAGAGCCGTTTCATGGAGTTCCAGTCAAGGCAACATCATCTCGATGTACGGTCAAGATGGCGTACTGCGCCGACAGGACAACGACCGCAAGGGGGAGATATCTGAATTCGTCCATTTGAACGGAAGTCTTCTGGCTAAAGTGACGACTTCCACTGCGCCAGCGGTTCCCGTGGTGACAGCACCTTCGTACAGCGACAACGGTTCTTACGCGGTAAGTTGGAACGCAATTCAATCAACAACCAGCTATGAGCTGCAGCAGCAGTTTGGTGGTGGCGCTTGGCAGGTAACCTACACCGGAAGCAACTTGAGCTGGCCTGCTGCCGGAAAGCCCGGTGGTACTTACGGATATCGTGCACGCGCTTGTAGAGGAGCGATCTGCGGCGGCTGGAGTGGAACGGTCAATGTCTCGGTCCAATCCCCCCCCGCTGGAGCACCGACCCTTAGTGCCCCGAGCTTCTCAGCAACGGGGAACTATTCGTTGACTTGGAACGCGGTGTCCGGGGCGACCACCTACAAGCTTGAGGAAAGTTCGAACGGAGGCACATGGACGCAGGTCCAAAATGCAGCTGGCACCTCCAAGGCCTTTACGGGCAAGCCGGACGGCAACCACGCCTATCGAATCGCAGCCTGCAACGCGGCAGGTTGCGGGGGATTCCCAGCGGCCGTCACAGTTCAAGTTCAACACGCTCCTGGCAATGCTCCAACTGCTTCAGCCCCTGGCTTGTCGTCCGATGGTAACTACAGCGTGAGTTGGACCGGAATCTCCGGTGCTGCAACTTATCAGCTTGAGGAGAGCGCAAACGGCGCAGCTTGGAACAATGTCCAGAGCTCAGCAGCTACCACGGCGGGCTTCGGTGGAAAGGCGGATGGCTCTTATGCCTATCGCGCGAAGGCTTGTAACCCTGGCGGCTGCAGCCCGGCGGGAAATGTTGTGGTTGTCACCGTCTTGCGTCCGCCTGCAGGCGCGCCGGCTGTCAATGTGCCAAGCACATCTGGGAATGGCGACTACGTGGTTAGTTGGAATGGCGTTGCGAGTGCGTCATCCTATCGGCTCGAGGAAAGTGTGAACGGTGGCGGATGGGGTCACCTGCAAACCTCAGGTGACACAACAAGAGCCTTCACAGCGAGAGATGGTGGTACGTATTCCTATCGCGTAGCAGCGTGCAACATCTCTGGTTGCGGAAGCTATAGCAATATCGCTGCAGTGGCGGTTGCCGGCATTCCGACTGTCCCCACGATACTGATGTCACACAAGTCGGTGTCTCGTGTTAATGGCCTTGGGAGGGTCTACACCCAGGCAGAATGGACTGCTGTTCAGTATGCGACGCGGTACGAACTGGTAAACACAAATACTGGCGGCATCCAATACTCTGGCCCCAACACCAAGGTTGGAGCCCCTAGTACCGCATATGGCGCGCCAGCGCATATTGTTCGCGCATGCAATGACCGCGGATGTTCGGCTTACTCCTCGCCGCCATTCGTCCAAACCTTTGAGAATCTCGGTAACCCCTATGAGTAAGAGGGAATGGAGATGAGCATGTCTTGGAAGAGATATCTTGCTGGGATTGTGGGGTTTGCTTTGACTTTTTCATCGCTTGCGCAGACCAGGGTGGAGTACATCCATACAGATGCGCTCGGATCACCTGTGGCCGTAACAGATGCGTCCGGAAACGTTATCGAGCGCGAGGTGTACGAGCCTTATGGTTCACCGATCACTCGGCCGGCTTCTGATCAGCCAGGTTTCACCGGGCACGTTGCAGATTCGCAGACCAATCTGACGTATATGCAACAGCGCTATTACGATCCTCAGATAGGGAGGTTCCTATCAGTGGATCCTGTAACGGCCTACAGCAATCCTGTTTTAGCGTTTAATCGCTATTGGTATGGAAATAACAATCCATACCGTTTTACCGACCCGGACGGAAGGTGTGCTGCATCGACAACGGGAAGTCATATCTGTGGGGGAGGAGGGAGCTCTGCGGTTCGCACGATCTATGTTAATGCTAACGAGCGCAGTGGCAGCGGAAGTGGTGAAAAACTAAATGCGGGGATAAATTATACAAGTGGATCTAGCAACTATTCTTCGGCGCCTGACTCCAATGATCAGTTGTCCGGTGAGGGCGAGCAAGATGTCGTCGACCTAACAGGAATTCTCGTTGCAGCTGATAAATATAAGCCTAAGCCAAATCCAAACAAGAGGCCCCCCCCTCCACATAGAACTCCATCTGGAGATAGAGAGAGAAACGTAAAACACCCGAATGGCGAGGAGCACTCCAGGAGACCCAAGGGCGGCTTCAGGGCTAGAGTTCCATTAATTATTTGCGTATTGTGCGAGCAATTGGAGCAGCAAATGGAGGAGAGGGAAAGAAGCCCAATACCAGAGGTTAAAGAAGCATGAGCGACAATTTTGATCTTGTTTATAAACTAGAAAAATCCGGGGCCCATCTCAATGTGTTGCGCGAATTGATTTCTGATGCTGGCAGGATTAGAAAGAAATACTCAAGCGATTTAAATCATTCTTGGTATATTGTTGGTGATTCTCGCTTTTGTCTGGGCGATTACCTTGGTGCACTGAAGGCCTTTAAAAGAGCATTGCTGCATGATAGAAATGATGCTTTTTCTCTAATGGCAATTGCTAATTGTTACTCCTCTATCGGGAGTCCGCGGATGGCAGCCGTCTATTTGGAGAAGGCTATTTGCTTGATGCCGAAAAATCCTGATCTTCATTATAATCTGGGGAATGCATTTTTTGATTCCGGAAAGTATGAAGAGGCGATCTCGGAGTATTCTGCCGCGATGGCTGGCGGCGCTAAGATTGCGACAAAAGCTCGCGCCAATCGAAATAGGGCGATTGCGCATCTTGAGGGGAAGTAGTTTGTGAGGTGTCGACTCCCCGTATTTCAATGCCAGGCTAAATTAGAGGTTTCCGGTTCGTGGTACTGGCGGAATTCGGCGGGCGTGAGCCCGCCAAGGCTGTCGTGAGGTATCTCGGTGTTGTAATCGGCCAGCCACTGCTCCGCCTGTTCGCGTACTTCTCCGAGATTGCGGAAGACGTGCATATCTAGCACGCCACGTCGGAAGCTGCCATTGAAGCGTTCGATGAAGCCGTTCTGCATCGGCCGTCCTGGCTCGATGAGATCCAGCGCGATGTTCTTGCGCTCAGCCCATTCCGCCAACGCCAAGGCGATGAATTCGGGGCCATAGTACATCTGGAGGCATGAGTTCTTTGCGGGATAGCCGCGCCACGCCGCAATTCGTTCCAAAGTGCGAATCACACGCGTAGCCGGTAAATTCAGATCAACTTCGATGGCCAAAGCCTCGCGACTGAAGGTGTCGGTTTGGAATACGCTCCTTTCCTCGCCGACGCTGATTGAGTTTCATCAGGCAGTACACACGCCAGACACGCTTGTGATTCCAGACCAAACCGCGGCGACGAATCAGTTGAAACAGGTTGCCGAAGCCGCGCTCCGGAAAACGCTCAGAGAGCCCGGCCAATCACGCCACCCAGTGTCAGCATTGAGGGTAAGGACTGGCAGCGTAAAGAAGGTCACCAACAGCGCAGGAACCAGTCCTCATGATCGGTGGCACTGCCGCGATATCACTTCTCACCGGCTTGCCGGGTGCTAGCAAGTCATTGCGCATGGCCGAGGCGATCTGCCAGCTGTTGGAGAAAGGGGAGCATGTGTTCGCCTGCAGCATCGATGGGCTGAAAGTGCCAGGCGTTACGCTCTGGGAGGATGCACGTAAATGGCGTGATCTGCTTTCCGGATCAATACTTTTCGTTGATGAGGCGCAGGCTTTTTTCCTGAGCGGCGCGGTGGCGATGCTCCCGATTACGTCCGTATGAACAAGATCCGCGATGACGGCATTCGCTTGGTTCTGGCTACGCAGCAGCCGAACTATTTGGATACATACCTGCGAGGTTTGGTCGGCTATCACGAGCACTTGGTGCGCCGTGCAGGTAGACAAGAGAGCTTCCTGTTCCGCGAGAATCAGGTCATGGATGTGGTGCGGCAGAAGCTCTGCATCGATCAAGCGAAACTATGACTACGAGGTCTACAAGTTCAAGCCGAAGTTCTTCGCTTGCTACGACTCAGCCCAGACCCACACGGTGAAGTATCAAATGCCGGCGTTGGTGAAGAAGGCCCTGATATTTGGGCCTATTGCAGCGCTGCTTATGTGAGGCGTGTGGTACGCCATTTTCCGCGATTCCAGCTTCGCGCCGGGCTCAGGGTCTGCCGAAAAGACGGCTGCTACGCAGCACATTGCGAACCTTCAACCTCTTGTCCAGGACGTGCCGTGGTCGGCACCGGCTTATGTGGGTCGGCCGGTGGTGTCCGATCCTCACGTCTACTGCATGAGCACCGACAACAGCTGTAGATGCGTTACAGAGCAAAACACCCGCGTGGTGCACCGTGACGATGTTTGTCGGGATATCGCCCGCAATGGTGAGCCGTACAATCCGTTCAAGGCCCCACAGAACGGCACGCGAGCGCAGGACGTGCCATATGGGGCAGGGGAGCAACGTCAGCCACAGGGTGGCAATGGCGGGGTCCAACAGCGCGGCCCAGCCGTGGCTAGCGGTCAGGTCATCGGTCATGCACCTGGTCAGCGGGGAGACGTGTTCCCGCAGAACCTGGCCCGGACCATCGGTAGTTATACGCCTCCCACGACCACGCTATGATTCGGCTTCGCGTCCAACAGGGAGTGCCGGATGTACAGGGGAGTTTTGTTCGCGGTAATGCTGTCGCTTGCTGGTTCGGTTTCAGCCCAGCAAGTCCGGCACGCAGCGGGACGGGGTGTTGACCGTTCTACTGCAACAACCTGGACTACGACCTACAGCGAGGAATGTCATCGCATATGGGGCGGCCAATGCCATCCAGAACGGTGATCGAAGTTCCTGCGCTTGGTACTCCTGAGGCGAAGGCGTCGGGAGTTTCTTGCTCAGAAGGTCGCGTCATTGCTCGCGTTGGAAATGGCTGGATTCAAGCGCTTGACCGTGAGCGCAACTATCTACGTTGCCGTCCATCTGTCGAGCTGCCTGCTATCTCGATTGGCAGGTAATTTGTGATTCGTCACTAAATTAGGGGTGTAGGGGCCAAGCCCCTACGAATACGCCGTTACCCTGCGCTGGTTCTGAAGTGGCGTTCCCGCCACTCGCCCAGGTCCACGACAACGACCTTGACCATCGACTGCTGACGCGCTTTTCGTGCAGCATTCCTTTTACGTGTCGCGTCACGTAAATCAGCAGCATTGGCGTGCCATAGCAGGCCGCGTAGCCTGCGTTCTGGGATCCTTTCGCCGCTTGGGGCGACCAGATCTCGTCCTGCCAGTCGCCTGCCAGCCCATGGACCTGTCAGGGCGACGTGGTTGTCGATCACGCGGCGCTAGTGATCACTGGCGCAGCTGTTCGGGCATTGCGTTCCCGGTTCCCAGCACGGTGGACGGCTGTCCAGGTTGTAGGTGTCGCTCATGCCTTAATTTCCCCCGAATCCTTAGGAGGCCGGGATGGTAGGTGAGAACTGATCCGCAGCCAGATCCAGCTGATCCGGCGATATGCCATTTCGCATAATGTATACGTTGCTTGAATCCTGCGCATGAATTTGAGCCTGTGAAACATGGTCAAAATTCGATGCCTTTGCAGGCAGGCCGATTGCGCTTCCGATGAATAGCAGGATTGCCGCCGTCATTCCGGCGAGCTTTCGCCATACGGCTTTTTCCTCGCGGCTAATCGCCCGCGCTTCTCCGACGATTCCCAACACCTTTGCGAGCGGCAACCCGGATAGGCCGGCAATAGTCGCGCATACAACGGGGTCAGGGAGGCGTGCGCCTTTCCTGTAGCTGGACATGGCTTGTTTCGATACCCCAAGCCGCTTGGCTAATTCGCCGTCTGTGCTGGCGCCGGTTTCGTCTTTGCACCGGTCCAGCAAAAAATTTACGTCCATTCAGTCCTCACCCTGTTGACTTGGGTCCTCACCCAGAGTACAACGCATCCAGTCCTCGGGTTGAGGACTGCCGCCCGCCGGTCATCCCCCGGCCGGGTGCATCTGACGGGATGCACAGGGCGGCTTCTCGCAGGGGGAGAGGGGCATCGGAATGAACGTCGAACAGCACGCGGCATTGCAGGCACGGCTTTTTGAAGTCCAGCGGCTTGCGCTGGAACTGTGCGAAATGGGGCATTCGAAAGTGGGCATTGCGCTGGGCGCGGTTGCGTTCAAGGCGCTTCGCATCAAGCCGACCGCAGAAGCGGCACCTGCCGCCAAGTCGTCCCGCAAAGCGAAAACTGTGGAGTCGAAAGGAGAGGGCGCATGAGCGCCCTTTCCTCGTTCGCCGTCCTCGCGTGGGATGAGCGGGTAGGGGAGTGGCAGGTGGTCAAGCGTGGCCTGTCCACCTATGCCGCTGCCAGTCGCTGGGCCGTGCAGTTCCAGACGCGATCCGTGCGCGCGTGCGTGCGCCGTGAACCGGTGGTGTTCCCTGCTGCTCCGCAGGTGGCCGCATGAACGCTCGCACGGTGGCAATCAAGGCTTTCGCGGTCATTGTTCTCTTGACCTGTTCGACGGTGTTGTTCCTTTCGTTCTGTGGCGCCGTTGCTTCCATGGGGTCCGGCGATTACTCGATGTGGGAGATCGCGGCGTTCTTGCTTCTCGCCATCGTGTACGTCGTTTGCGCGCTTCTCGTTGTGGCCACTGTCCTTTTCGGCTTGTGTTGGTCGTATGGCGTTCTGTTCGGCGGGGGGCGGGAATGATCTTTTCCCTTATCCTTGTTTCCGTCTCGACGCTCGCCTACGGCGTTGCCGGTCTGTTCGCGTGGTGGCTGGACCGCAATGACGCGCGCGTATACGCCGACTTCCGCGCGCAGCAGCTGGTCGCCTGGGCGCAGCTGGAAGCGGATGTGATCGCTGCTGAGCGTGCCTTGGGGGTGCGCTATGGCTGACCGTCTCCGCGTCTTGGTTGCATGCGAATACTCGGGCACGGTCCGTGACGCGTTTATCGCGCGCGGGCATGACGCCATGTCCTGCGACCTGCTGCCCACTGAGCGTCCGGGGCCGCACTATCAGGGCGATGTTTTCGACGTGATCGGCGATGGTTGGGATTTGATGGTTGCCCATCCGCCTTGTACGCATCTCGCTACTTCCGGCGCGCGTTGGTTCAAGGCAAAACAGGCAGAACAGGCAGAGGCCTT
Source organism: Stenotrophomonas sp. STEN035 (assembly GCF_056759935.1). Classification (NCBI taxonomy): domain Bacteria; kingdom Pseudomonadati; phylum Pseudomonadota; class Gammaproteobacteria; order Lysobacterales; family Lysobacteraceae; genus Stenotrophomonas; species Stenotrophomonas sp. STEN035. Next base: position 56,113 of record NZ_JBRRDY010000007.1, on the reverse strand, counting down.
GGAATTTGTTCGCCGTCTGCTGTCTGCCCCGATCCCCCGTATCGCCCTGGAGAATCCGCGCTCAATCATTTCCAGTCGCATCTGCCGCGCTACGCAGATGATTCAACCGTGGCAGTTCGGTCATGGCGAGCAAAAGGCAACTTGCTTGTGGCTGAAAAACCTTCCACTTCTGTTGCCAACCAACGTTGTTGAGGGTAGGGAACAGCGTATCCATCGTCTTGTGCCTGGCCCAGATCGTTGGAAGGAGCGCTCGCGTACCTTCCAGGGCATTGCTGATGCAATGGCGGATCAATGGGGCTCGGCGGCTCTGCTTCCCGTTCTCCTGGATGAGGTCGTCCATGGCTGACGGCAGGCTCCTTGGCGTAGATCGTCGTGTGCTGCATGCGCGCTTCGCAGAGCCCGTTCCGGGCGTCCATCCGCTGGATGCGGATGTGGAAGCGGTCAGGGCCACGCCAGTGGCCGAGTACTGGATTCAGCAGCGCATCGTCGGCGTCCTCGGCTGGACGCTGAAATGCCGCTACGGCCAGGACGTGGCATGGGCGGTTGAGCGCGTGAAGTGGTGGAACGCGCTCCTGCGTGGTCGCCGTCAGTACCGCGTTGTCTCGGTGCTGGGCGACACCTGCACCGTGGTTTTCGGGGAGGGCGCCGGCCATGGTTGAGGCCGCAGCTTCTGCACTCCCCGCGTCTAACAGGGGAGTCAGTGAACCTGAACGGATCGGGGTAGTGATCGACTGGATGGCCTGCTCTTTCGATCTGTTCGCCGTTCTGGACGCCTACGCGTTCCATCACGTGCCGGAGGACCGCGAGGCGGTCTGCTCCGATCTGAACGGCGTGGTGGGCTCCTGCGCCCCGGCTGTCGCCCAGGCACTGGCGGATCATTTCTTCCCGGGCCTGTATGAACTTGGCGCCCCGTCGCGCGGCCGGTTCTATAACTGGCGCGTGGCGTTGCGTGTCGGGGGCGAGCATGTTGGCCTGCTGGAGTTCGGCGGCCTGAATACCATTCGACGGGATGGCACGTATACCGCCCGACTGGAATTGACCGGCGACGGCTGCCGCGTGTTTGAAGCAAGCGCCGGGGATGACCATGCGAAGCGGTGGTCGTCCCTCGCTACGGCGCTTGGCATTGTCGATGCGCGGCTGACGCGTGTGGATATCGCGGCCGATGACTTCGCCGGCCTGTATCCCGTGCAGTGGGCCATTGATCGCTACAACGATGGCGATTTCGACCGCCGCGGGCAGCGCCCGAAAGCGCGCCTGATCGATGACATGGGCAACCGCACTGGCAAAACGTTCTACGTCGGCAGTCGCAAGTCGGAGAATCAACTACGCGTCTACGAAAAGGGCAGGGAGCAAGGTGATCCTGCGTCCGAGTGGGTGCGCTATGAGGGCGAATTCCACGCCAGCAACCGGCGCGAACTGCCGCTCGACATGCTGGTCGATCCCGCGCCGTATCTGGTTGGCACCTATCCGGTGCTCGACTTCGTGGGCGGCATTGGCGAACGCCTGCGGATCGCGGTCGAAAAGATGATGGCGAACTGCAAGCGGTACGTGGCGCATTTCCGCCGGCAGTACGGCCCAATGCTCAACGCGATGTTGCACGCCGCTGGTGGCGATGAGGCCACGCTCGCACGGCTGGTGCTGGGCACCGCGCGCTCGACGTTGCCGGCGTGGTGCCCACGCCCTGATGACGCTGCACAGCTGTTGGTGGCCGTCCTGTTCGCACCTTCAAGCGAGATCGAATCCGAAACCCGGCAGGTGCCTGCCGGCGATTGAATCCTGCGCGCCTGATAGCTGCGGGCGCGGATGACAGGTAATGCAGCTGACTTTCGCCCGACATAGCGGGCACAACGGAGAAGAAATCATGAGCGGTATCAAGGTGACGGTTCTGTCGGCCCAGGTGGATGAGCGTGATGGCACGTTCGAGGGTCGCAGTGGCGAACAGATCAACTACACCACGCGCAAACAGAAAGCAAAGCTGGAAGTGGGCGGCTTCGCCTATCCGTTCGATGTGCGTCTGGAATCGGGCCAGCGGGCCTACCCGGTCGGCGAGTACCAGCTGGACATGGCGTCGATGGTCACCGTCAACCGTGGCGCGCTCAACCTGAGCAAGTACACCGCGCTCGTTCCGTTCAAGGCATAAGCCATGTCCACGCCGGAACCGCTCTACGTCGCCGCGTGTGCCGCTGAAAACATTCAGCAGGACGGCACGTGCGCGGTTCCCGTGTGGATGCCGTACCACCAGCCACTTCTTCCTCCCCTGGACTTGGCTGATGGAACCCTTGTGGCCTTCGCGATTGTTGCGGTTTGGGCTGTAGGGGTTAAAGCGCGCCTCGTATTCCGCGCGGCGCGTCTAGGGGTCTACTGAGAGAGAAAAAGCCATGAAGAATGTTGTCAATACTGCCCGCCGTTTCGGCGCTTCCACTGCCGGCAAGATCAGTGCCGGTGCTTCCGCCCTGATGGCGTCGGGTGCCGCGTTCGCCAGCGGCAGCGGTTCCCCGGGCTCGGCCATCGCCGGTGAGCTGGCGTCGGGCAAGAGCGAGGTCAACCTCGTGATCGCGGCGGTGGCTGTGATCCTGGGCGTGATCATCCTGTGGGGCTATATCAAGCGCGCTCGCTAACGGACGGGCGTCATGCCCGCGCTGTTAGCGGTCCTTGCGACTGCCGGCGAGGTTGCGACGGTAGTCATGTCGGCCATCGCAGTGATCCGTGCAACGGTGATGCTGTGGGGCTACGTCAAGCAAGCAAGGAAGTAGGGGGCTTTTGCCCCCTGCTTTTTTAGGGAGATAGAAACATGGGCTATTTCGTCATCATCGCAGTGTGCGGTGCCTGCTGGCTCGCATTTGAGGGCGTGTGATGCGCTGGCTTGCTCGCGTGTTCGCAAGCGCTATTGTGCGGCGTGTGGCTGCGCTGCTAGTTGTTTCTGTGCTGGCATGGTTGGGCATGGGTAGTGCGCATGCGCAGTCGTGCACGTTTGAGGCTCCTTGTGACCAGGGCACTGCTTATTCGGCCGCGAGTTCTTTGGCATCGAGCTATGAATCCCAGGTCAATGCAGAGCCGGGTTCGTTTGGTGATTGGAAGGGGGCTGTTCAAAACCCATCTTGTGCCGGCGATAGGTGTTATTACCGCTGCTACGTTTGGCGCCGCGTATCCGGCACTGCTGGCTGCTATGGTGGCAATCCGCTGGGTGATTACTACTACTGGAAAGATCGGACGTGCGATAAAACGCCGTCAAAAACAACGCCTTTCTTGCCTGTCACGGGTTCAACTGGTTGCAATCTCGGTTGTGTCGTGAAGTATGCGCAAAATGCCGATGAAACCAGCACGGTAAGCACTACGGGTGCAGTTTGTACCCCGGATGATTTGAAGAAAAATTGCCCGTCTGGGAGTTATTGGAATGGCTACATGGGTGTCTGTGAGCCGGTAGATAAGCCGTGTCCGCCGGATCAAAAAAAGGTCAACGGCCAGTGTGTTCCGGACGGTAAGTGCCCTAGTGGCATGGTTGCAGTGCCGGGCACAACACCGGGTGCCATTGAGCAAGGCGCCCTCTATTGCAAGCCGTCAGAAAATGAGTGTCCCGCAGGCAATGTAAAGAGTCCTTCCGGTCAGTGCCTTCCCGGTGAAGGTCAATGTGCAGCTGGTGAGGCTAAGGGCAAAGATGGCACGTGCAAGCGCGATGCTGATGGCAATGGGAAGCCGGACTCGGAAGAGGGGCCGGATGATCCAAACAAAGATTCCGCATCTGGCGGCGATAGCTGCAATGCGCCTCCGTCGTGTTCGGGAAATGCGATCTCCTGCATACAGGTAAAAATTCAGTGGCGCATTGATTGCAATACGCGCAAGAACAGGAACGTCACTGGCGGTACATGCTCGGCGATGCCGATCTGCACCGGGGACAAGTGCGACGCTTTGGAATACTCGTCGTTGCTACAGCAATGGAAGGCTGCATGCGCGCTGGAAAAGCTCGCAAAAAATGGTTCTGGTACGGGGACGCCGGGTGATGGTCAGGGCTGCGGCGCAGGTGATGCGAACTGCAATGGTGTCGCGGATGTGCTGGAAGGTTCGGGTCAAGCGAGCGATCCCGGCGACGGTACTGCCGATGTAGATGGCGCTAAAAAGTGGGGCATCGGTGTTTCTGCCAGCATGCTGGATCAAGGCAACATTTTCGGCGGCGGTTCGTGTCCGCAGCCGCCTTCCTTCCAGCTAATGGGTGTTGCGATCAGTGGCGCTGATTTCCCGTACTGGTGCAAGGCCATGGCAATTCTTCGCGGATTGATCCTTGTTTTCGGCGCGTTCACCGCGCTCAAAATTCTCATGGGTGGGGTGGGCTGATGGGTATCTTCAATCCGGGCGGCATGGTGTGGGATTGGATCGTCAAGGGCGTTACGCATGCTCTTGGCAAGGCTAAGGATGCTGCTGCCGGCATCGTCGGCAAGGTGCTTGCCACCTTCGGCCTGACCACGGTGACGTTCGATGCGGTGTTGCCCAACCTCAAACAGTTCATCCAATCGCAGATTGGCGGATTGGACGGTCCTGTTGCCCAGGTACTTGGCTATCTCGAAGTGGGTACGGCTATGTCGATGATCCTTTCCGCGCTCACGATTCGCATGGCATGGAAGGTGTTCGTCGTGCCTAAGTCCGTTGCCGATTCGCTTGGCGGGGGTCACTGACATGATCTACTGGTACACCGGCCAGCCGGGTCACGGTAAGACGTTGCATGCCATTGATCGGCTTTTGGAATTCAAGGATCAGGGACGCATTGTCTACGCCTGCAATATCCGCGAGTTCGACTATGCGAAAACTGGCGTGCTGGAAATGACGCCGGAACAGTTCAAGGATTGGCCTAATTTTTTGCCTGACGGTGCTGTCGCGCTAGTTGATGAGGCCTATGAGCACGGGATGCTGCCTAAGCGCCCTTCCGGCTCCAAAGTGCCGGAGCATGTCGAACAACTTGCGAAGCATCGTCATCGTGGCCTGGACTTCATTTTCGTCAGTCAGAGCCCGGACAAGCAATGCGATCAGTTCGTGCATGATCTGATCGAGCGCCACGTCCACGTGCGCCGTCGATTCGGAACCAAGTTCGTGCACCTGCGCGAATTCGACCGTTTTGAGGCTCAGGCGGAGAAAGCGGTTCCGTTGGTCACAAAGCGCAAGGCGCTGCCTAAGCGCCCGATGGGCACCTACAAATCGACGGAATTGGACACCACGGAACGGCGCATTCCTTGGTACTACATTGCGTTTCCTGTCGCGGCCGGGCTTGCGTTGTTCCTGATGTACTACTCCTTCGGTTCGATGGGTAAGCGGCTCGGTGGCGGCGAGGAAACGTCAACGGTTGCGGCACAGCAAAGCCACGCGGCAACGCCGCGCGACGGAGCGAATGCGACGGCGGGCGGCGGTGCTGCTGGCGCCCAGGTCTCTGCGGCCGACTATGCCAAGCGCTTCATTCCGCGCATCCCATCGGAGCCGTGGAGTGCGCCGGCTTACGATGACGTGCTGTCGCTGCCGAGCGAGGCTCCGCGCTTGTTCTGCATGTCGTCCATGGGCGGTGCCAATGCCCAGGGCAAGCATGCCGAGCCGTCGTGCAGCTGCGTTACAGAGCAAGGCACGCTCTACGTTGTCGATGAGCCGACCTGTCGTTTCGTCGCGCGTCGCGGGCAATATGAGCCGTATCGTGATGAGCGCAATGACCGCTTCGTTGATGGCCCTACGCAGATAGAGCGCAACCGGGAAGCCATTGCCGAGCGGGGCAGGGAAGGCGGTGCAGTGATAGGGCACAGCAAGCGCGGTCAAGGCACGTTCCCTGAGTCACCCGGCTACCAGACCAGCACGGTTACGCCGCCGACGACAAGCCTATGACTACCGGCGGCCGTGAACTGTTGAAGTGGCTGGCGCTGGCCGCGATGACGTGTGATCACGTGGCAAAGGTGCTGCTTGGCGGCTACGTGCCAGGTCTGTCGGAAGCCGGCCGCATCGCCTTCCCGTTGTTCGCGCTGGTGATGGCCTACAACCTCGCCCAGGGCGCGGATGCGGGGAAGTCGGTTCGTCGTCTCGCGCTGTGGGGTGTCATCGCACAGCCGGTCCACGCGTGGGCATTTGGTAACGCGTTACCGCTGAACGTGCTGCTTTCGTTCGCGCTCGCGGCGGCCTGCGTGTGGAGCATCCAGCGCCGGCAATGGGCGTTGCTGGTGCTGTTGGCCGGGCCTGTAGCGATGTTGGTGGACTACGGATGGGCTGGCCTGCTGCTGGTGCTGGCCGGCTGGTGGTTCTTCCTGCGGCCGACTGTAGGGCGGGGCGCGCTGGTCGTCCTTGCTATGGCCGTGCTGTGCGCTTGGAACGGCAATAGCTGGGCGCTGCTGGCGTTGCCGGTGCTTGGGCTCGCGTTGGCCAGCGTCCGGGTCCCGCGCACACGCTGGGCGTTCTACGGCTATTACGTGGGTCATCTGACCCTGCTGGCGTCGATCGCCACGGTTTTGCTAATCTGAATCGCAGCATAGGGGCTGCTTGTCTAGTGATTGGGGGTTTAATGTTCGGTCTATTCAAAAAGCAGCGTGGTGCCGATGGGCTTGATCCTTCACGTTGCATTGCTATTGCTGAAATGCATGAGCGTCGCGCTTCTGATCTTCGCAGCCGTTCAGCACCCCATGAGGTTGTCCAAGGGCAATTAGATTTGGCAAGTCATTGGCGTTCGCGGGCGGTCAGGGGCCGTTCTTTGGCTGTTTGATGAGCTTCCGTTTCTTGCTACCCTGAATTGCAGCGCAGGGGCTGTTGGCCTAGCAGATTTCAGGATGAAATACAATAAGGCAAGAATCGTGCCAGTTATCTGGTGTTCAGTTATCGTTTTGACTTCATTCATATTTGCGCAAGCGTGTCTTGCGCAGCGCGTCCATAGCGCTGTTGGGCCTGGAACGCCCCGAGTTACGGATACTCCGAAGGCGGCTCATAACTCGATGGCGAAAGGCGTTGAACCTTTTAACTGCGAGGCGCAGCGCAATAACCCGCATCCAACCATGTACGGGTTTTGTAAGCGCCTTGAGGCTAGGACTTTGTCCGATGAGGCTAGGCGCGCTGGCCGGCCCGGCCCTTCGTCTGACGTGATTACGTTGCCATCACTGGGGGCGCCTGGCGCTAAGGCCGTCGGTAGTGTGGTCTGCATTGGTGGTCAGGCAATGCGTCGGCTTTCCAATGGCTGGCAGCAAGTTTCTGCGCCAAGTGGTGGTTGGCAGCGGTGTCGTGAGGGGTGATCGGGGTGCAGGGGCTTTGCCCCTGCGGTGACGCCGTTACCCGGCGCGCGTCCCGAAGTGGCGCTCTCGCCAGTCGCCCAGGTCCACGACGACAACCTTCACCAACGACTGCTGACGGGCTTTTCTGGCCGCGTTCCGGGCGCGGGTAGCGTCCCGTAGTTCCGTGGCGTCCGCGCGCCACAGCAGGCCGCGCAGGCGGCGTTCTGGGATGCGTTCGCCGCTGGGAGCCACAAGGTCACGGCCGGCGAGTCGCCAGCCGGCCCATGGCCCGTGCAGGTCTACGTGGTTGTCCAGGACGTGCCGTGCGTGGTCACGGGCGCAGCTGTTCGGACAGGGTTGGCCGGACGGCCAGCACGGCGGCCGGCGGTCCATGTCGTAGGTGTTGCTCACGCCTCAATCTCCGTATCGGACGGTTGACGCTGCGGCAAGCAAGAGGTGATCCAAAGCCAAATCCAGCGCAGCCGGCGCAGCGCGGCCGCCTTCGCCTGCGCTAGGAGATTTCGCATAATGTATACAGCGTGGACGCCTGAATGCCCTTTTCTGCCGCCTGCACGTGCGCAGGGGAGGCGAGGCCGACCCCTATTGCTAGGGTCATAGCTGTCCCGGCCACTGTCTTCCATAGCGCTTTCACGCGAGGCGTGGGAGCGACCTCGATCTCGTGGGCGGCAACCGTGCTGCGGACATCCCAGCCGAGAGCTTGGGCGCAGCCAATAACGGCATCTACGTCCATGTCGCGTTTTCCCAGCTTGTAGTTGCTGAATCGCGCAATTGACAGCCCGCAGCGCTTGGCGATGGCTGTTTCAGATTCCCCGGCGAAACGCTCAAACAGTGCGTTTATCAGCTTTTCTTGCGTGGTCACTTTCGACACCTGTTGACATGCTCTCGACGGCTGTTTATACATTGCTCGCCCTCAACACACGTTGACGGCCCCACCCCGGTGCACCCCCACCGGGTGTGGGCATTCCAGGGTAGGGGAGGGGATACGGCATGATCGCCGCTCTGCTGCTTATCGCACTGACGTACATCGCGGTGGGTCTTGCCCGCTTGTACATCTGGTCGCTGAACTACACCGCTGCCGGCCTTGAAGCCGGTTACCGCGCCGAAGAACTGGTTGCCCAGGCACGTGCGGAGGTACGCCGATGAGCCGCCCGACCGATACCGAGCGCGGCGCCCGCATCGCACTGAGCTACGCCCAGGCGATGTTGTCGGCTGCTGATGGCGCCGACCTGTTCCCCGTGCGTCTGAGCCCCAAGCAGCGCCAGTTGTGGATGGGTATTGCCCGCGTGTCGCAGGAGCACCTGGCTGAGTGCAAGGCAATGCGGGAGGTGCGCCGTGGCTGATGGCGGGCAACTCGGGCGACTCCCCTCGTCTAACAGGGGAGTCAGTCGTTCAGGTAGCAGCGATGCCCGCCGCGAGGCATTGGCCCGTGGCCGTGAACGCCGTGGCCCTGCCGAATCGGAACTCCGCAAGGCGGCGGAATCTCCCTCCCGCACCTGGGCGGGCATCGACTGGTTGGCCGGCTCGGTGGATCTGTGGGACCTGCTGGACGCCTGCGGCTGGCGCGCCAAGACGCGCAGTATCAGCGGCGACGTGGGCGACCTGATGAGTATGGATGGGCTGGCCACCTACCTGCGTGCGTTCGGGCCAAAGCCTAAGGACGAAACCGAAGCGGGGGAGGGCGGCGAACTGGTAACGGGCCGTCGTGTGCCGTTCGTGCCCGCAGATGCGGTGATCGTGAGCATCGTCCAGGCGGCATTCCAGTACCTGTTTGCAGGTAGCGGATTGACGCTTGGCGTCGATGCAGGGCCGGGTTCGTTCTATGCCTACAAGTTCTCCCTGACCAACGTGTGGGGCGATTTCGCAGGCTCCATCGAAGTCGGTGGCCAGCTCACCCAGCGCAAGGGCGGAAGGCCCTCACTGCGCTTTGAATTGACAGGTCTTGGGTGCGGCCTATTCGAGCAGCGGGGCGACGTGAGCGCAGACCACGCGCAGCGGTGGTGCGCGCTTGGAGCGAAGCTCCAACACGTCGGCACGATGCTCACACGAGTGGATACGGCGTTCGATGACTTCGATGGCGTGCGCAACCTCGCCTTGGTGCGTGCGATGTATGAGGTGGGCGAGTTCGATTACAGCTTCGGCGGTGAGCGGAAGCGCCCCAAGCGCAAGGAGTTCATCAGCTCCGGCGACGGCGATACGTTCTACGTAGGCCAGTCCAGCAGTGAAAAGCAGCTGCGCGTGTACGAGAAGGGCAAGCAGCTTGGTGACCCGGATAGCCCGTGGGTGCGCTGGGAAATGCAGATGCGCAGCAGCACGCGTAAGCGCATTTCGCTGGACGTGCTGAACAACCCGTTGGACTACATGCGCGGGGCCTATGCGTGTCTGGACTTCGTTGCCTGCTGCGTTGCGCGACTGGTGGTCACTGAGGAAGTGACCAAGGCGACGTTCAAGTCGGTGATGCGCCATGCCAAGCGCATGTATGGCGCTAGCTTCAACCAGGTGATGCACCTGGCACCTACGCCAGAGCATTTCATGGATTTCATGGAGTTCATGCGGACCGACAAGGTTCCGAAGTGGGCGAAAACGGGGCGTCCAACCTGGGCGGACGTTACCGGCCCTTTTCAATGCCCAGATGATCTAGAGGACAACAGCCATGGCGCTGAATGAAGAAATCATCGTTGAGATTTTCCCCGGCTCGGTTGATGAGCGGTCGGGTACGTTCAAGAACGACGCGGGCGAAAACGTGGAATACACCACCCGCAAGCAGGGCGCGAAGCTGGAAACCATGGGCTTCGTGTACCCGTACGAAGTGCGCCTGGACAAGGGGCAACCCGCGTTCCCGCCGGGCCGCTATCGCATGGTCACCGGCAAGATGCTGACGGTGAACAAGGGCGTTCACAACTTCAGCAAGTTCGCTGTGCTGGAACCGGCTCCGAAGGGGGCCTAAGCATGTCTGGTCCCACTCTCTACCTTGCATGCAACGCAGAAGACTACGTTGTCGAGACGGGGGAGTGTGTCCAGCCCTACTACGCCTTGCCGCCCAGTTTCATCCCGTACCTGTCCTATCAAGATGGATTTCTCATTGGAGGGGCAATTGCGGGTGTGTGGGCGCTAGGCGTGGGGTTTCGGCTGTTGGTCAGAACAGCCGATGCCGCAAGACCGTAGTTCAACCACAACCAACCAACGAAAGGGGATACCCAATGAAGATTCGCAATCAGATCAAGAAGTACGGCGCTCACGTGAAGAGCGGTTACGGCAAGGCCGCTGCGGTCGTCGGCAGCGCGTTGTTCTCCGGCATGGCCATGGCACAGAGCGCGGGTCTCGGTGCCGACGCACTGACCGAGGTGTCGGCGATCAAGTCCGACGTGAGCGCCATCCTGAAGGTGCTGGTCGGCGTGGTGTTCCTGCTGGTCGCCTGGATGTACCTGAAGCGGGCGAAGTAAGCCGCATCGGGTCGATCAAGGGGGCGGGGTGGCCCCCTCTTCATTTCAGCAGAGGGGAAGGTTATGGATGGCTATTGGGTAATCATCGCGCTGCTCGGCGCGCTCTGGCTGGCGTTTGAGAAGGTATGAACCTCGCGCGTATCTTTGCCACTGCGCTTGCGCGTCGAGCGGCTGCGGTCATTGTGGTGTTTCTTCTCGCTGCGTTGGGTGTTGGTCATGCACGAGCTCAGGCTTCGTGCAATTTCCCCACCGAGTCTCAGGCCTATGCCGCTGCGCTGGATGCTGCAAAGAGGTGCGCCGCGCAGAGGGGGGCGGGCTGGTCGCCGCGCACGTACAAGAGTTCTCATCATGTATGCGCTGGTCAGTGGAACGGTGATGCGGCATACAGTCTTGGCGGGTATGCAGGGTGTAACGGAATCGGTGCTTCGTATACGTGGGGTTCCGGCGGCTCATGCTCTGACCGGCCCATCATCAACAATGCCGCGTTCTACGGTGGAACCTTCTGCAGTCAGGGTTGTGCTTACGAACCCGATGATGTGCCCAATAACCCTAACGCCATTACTTTCGGAATTAGCGATAAGTCGATCACGCAAGCAAAGCGGCTGCGGCCTACAGGCGGAACTTGTGAGTCGCTGCCTAATGATCCGATTCAGCCCAAGGATGATGTCTGCGTTCAGCAGGGTACGTTGACGCAATGCGTTACTCAGGATGGAAGAAGTTGCGCCGTGAGTAGCACCGGCAAATCCTTCTGCTGGGATCCCAGCGAACGTGGCACCAAGACCAGTGGTAACGAAGCCGCGACCAAAACGGACGCGGGCAAACCGCCCACAATGCCGCCTGTTCCACCTAAGAACGGTGGCGAGTGGGAGAACAAAGGTCAGGCCAACGTTTCCATCACCAATAACACTACGAACACCACGAACAATTACACCACCAATAACTGGCAATCCAGCTACGGCAGCGCGGGTTCTGGCGCGGCTGGAGGCGGCGCTCAGGGCGAAGGCAATGCAGGCTCTGGTGACGGCTCCGGCAAGGGTGATGGCGAAGGTGAGGGCGAGGGCAACAACGACCACGGCAGCGTCGGTGGTGGCGGTACGTGTACCCAGGGCTTTACGTGTACCGGTGGCGATCCGGTGCTGTGCGCGATCGCCCAGCAGCAGTTCATGGCGCGTTGTGAGGCTGAGAAGCGGGCTGGCGAGGGCGCAGCAGGTGCCGGTGATTTCCCAGGCGGTGGGGGTGACGGTGATCCAGACCCGAAGGATTTCAACAAGACCGTGACGGTCGGAGTTTCGATGATTGACCAGGGCGGGCTGGGTCTGTCGGGTCAATGTCCGCGCTTTGAAGGTGCGAGCACTAGTTGGGGTGATTTCTCGTTTGATGATGAATCTTGGTGCGAGGTCCTGAGCACGGCACGCACGTGCCTGCTCTTCATTGGGGCCTTCGTGGCGCTCGGCATTCTGATGGGGTGGGGAGGTAAGGACTGATGTGGGATACGCTGAAATCGATGCTGGTGGGGTATGCAGGGCATTTTCTGGCACTGCTTAAGACCGCTGCATCTCTTATCGTCGCGCGGGTCCTGGCCGCGTTTGGGCTGACGTGGGTCACATACGTCCAGGTGTTACCCGAGGTAAAGGATTTTGTCCGGGGCTACATGACGGGTCTTACCGGCAATGTTGCGCAGCTGGCCGGCGCCATGGGCGTTGATGTGTTTATTGTCATGGTGCTGAGCGCATGCGTGGCCAAGTACGGCATGCGTGCGTTCCTCGTCGGTATTGACCAGCTCCAGAAGATGATCGGCAACGCCGGGGGTTGACATGTATTTCCAGTTCACCGGGCAACCTGGTCATGGCAAAACCGTCCTGGCCATCGAGCGCGCCCTGGCCATGAAGGCCAAGGCCGACAAGCTCCATGCAGAGGATCCATCAAAGCACCCGCTGCGCGAGCTGTACGTGTGCAACGTGCGTGATTTCAACCACGGCGCAGCTAATGCGTTGCCGCTGTCGCCGGAAGAACTCAAGGGCTGGGCAGACCATCCCGACTACCTGGCGCGCATTGCCGAGTTCAAGGGCTCGGCAGCCTACCTGGGCGCGGGTGGCGTTAGAGAGCGCGAAGAGGTGTTCCAGGCATTCTTGGAAACGCCGGAAATGCTGATGCTGTCCAATGAGCGCATCAATCCGGCGTTTGAGAATGCCATCATCCTGGTGGATGAGGCTTACGAGAGCGGGATGTTTCCACGCCGGCCTGCAGGCCGGTTCCTGCCGCGCCACGTCGAGCGCGTTGCCAAGCACCGGCATTTCGGCATTGATTTCATCATGGTGTGCCAGTCGCCAAAGAAGCAGATTGACGATTTCCTGCACGACCTGATCGAAGAGCACTATCACATTCGCCGTCGCTTCGGCTTGCCGTTGGTCCACGTGAAGCGCTGGGATCGATTCGAGCCCAACCCGGATAAGGCAGTTCCGCTCACCAACACCAGGCGTAAATACCCTACGCGGGTGTTCAAGCTGTACACGTCGACCAAGTACGACACCAGCGAGAAGCGCGTTCCCTGGTACTACTGGGTGGCCATTGCCCTGGTTGCCTGGACACTGGGCGCCATCTACTTCGCGAAGGACCGAATCGACAGCAGAATGGCCGGAACCCCGACAGGGGAGGCCGCAGCGAAGGCCCAAGGAGCCGACGGAGCGCGAGCGACGGGGGCGACGATGGGCCGTAGTGAAGGCCGACGGGACAGGGGCACCGCCCAGGACTACGTCGCATCGTTTTCGCCGCGTGTACCGGCGCAACCGTGGTCAGCACCGGCCTATGACGCCCTCAACGTGCCAGGAGAGCCGCCGCGTGTGTTTTGCATGGTCGCTGGCCCTGGCAATGATGCCCAGGGCAACGCACGCGAGCTGAGCTGTGGTTGCAAGACGGAGCAGGGCACGCGTTATGAGATGGATTTTGATACCTGCGCAGCTATCGCACGTCATGGCCAGTACGAACCGTTCTTGCCGCGGCGCGATCGCAATAACCAGGAGAAGGTTGAGCAGCCGAAAACGGCTGCTACGGCGGCCTCCGGCACACCTGGTGCGGCCATCGGCCGGGTCAATCGGGCGCTAGGGACGTTCCCGGAAAATGAGCCGTACAAGGTCGAAAGCTACAGCACTATCCAAACCCGCCCCGGCTTTATGTGACACGTCACGAAAATAGGCGGTATTTTTCCCCTGTGTGATCGCGGCTCATGTCCAGCAAGGAGCCCGGGTATGTACAGGGGGATTCTTTTTGTGTTGTTGATGGGGACGACGGCGGGCGCATCAGCTCAGCAGGTTTTTAAGTGCGTCGTGCCCGGTAAGCCGGTGTCGTATCAATCACAGCCTTGCCCTGGGCAAGCTGTCAGGGCTTGGGATGCGGTTCCGGATCCTGATAACCCCTATCTACGCGCCAGGCTGGCACAGATGGATCAGGAGGTGAGGCAGCGCCGGGCCGCACAACGCCCTTACGTGGCGTCTACTGTTGGTGGCGGTGGTTACTCGGGGTCGAGGGGTTCAGCCCGTTCGATTTCAACCACAGGTTCCGCGACTTGCGAGGGTGCCAAGCAACACCGGGCAGCTGTCTATAACGCTGCTGGTCACCGTCGATCTTTTGCGTTGTCCAGGGCGATGGACGACGCCGTGTACAACGCCTGCAAGTAGCTGGGGTGTAGGGGCGGGCAGCCCCTACGGAGACGCTTCACCCGCGCCGATGGCGTGAAGGCCCACGGGTAGCCCGGACCACCGTTGCCCGGTCGGCGAACCTCGCGCCAGCCACTCCCGATGACCGCTGTTCTTGCCGGCGTCGGAGCACGTCCTGCAACCGGATCACGTGGCCACCTGGCATGCCGATTCCCGAAACCCTTGTGCTGCAGGGGTTTTCAGGGTGTCCCGATCGAGGATTAGGATCTCTGGCCGCGGCCATCATCGATCGCCATTCCCGCGCGATGTTGCAGGTTAGCGACCACCAGGTCATATCCTCGGGATAGAGGGTGTGACCCTCGGGGGTCCACATGTGGCCGCCTTGGAAACCGAAACCGGCCCAAGGGCCGGTCAGTTCGATGCGTTCGTGCGGGTCGTGCTTCATGCTTCGATCTCGTCCTTGCGTGGTGGACGTTGAGGCAAGCAGGAAGTGATCCAGAGCCAGACCCAGCGGAGCCGGCCATACGCAATTGCGCATAATGTATAAACGGTGCAGCCGAAACACCTGTTTCTGACGCTTGTACCTGGGCAGGGGAGGCGAGGCCGACCCCGATCACTAGGGCCATCGCAACTGCGCCAAGCTTTTGCGCAATCTGCTCCCAACGCGTCTTAGCTTCGCCCTCTGTTCGCGCTGCTTGGGCTATCGCGAGCCATTTGTCCGCGTTCTCTCCGGCCATCCTCGCTAGTGCCAACACGTCGCCATCTGTTGGCACCTTCTTTCCTGATTTCCAGTTCGTTATCAGCTGCTTGGAGCGATCCAAGCGTTCGCTGATATCCGTGTAGGTGGCTCCAGTTCGCTTGCGTGCCGCTTCGATCAGGTCAGCGATGGTTTCCATTTGTATTCCCGTGGGTTGACTTTCGTTTCCCCATCAGGATACTTCGGACTTGTATTCCGCAGGGGATACGCCCGCCCCCCGCCGCCCTAGACGGGGTGAGCGGGTTCTAGGGCACTAGGGCAGGGGAGTTGGGGCAATGCCAACAATCATTTCACTGGTTTTAATAGCCGCCGCAATGGCGGTTATCTGCGGGCTGATCCGCGCGGCCGATGCCTTCCTCAAGATGCGCACCACTGCGCGCACTCGCCATTTCCGCGATGAGCAGTTCGTCGCCCAAGCGGCTGCGGAGGTGCGCAATGTCTGACCTGGTTGCCGCGTTGTTCGCACGCCGTGACAGCGTCTACAAGAGCTTTCCTGCTGCTGATGTCTACGACATCGATAGGGATGCTCGCACCTGGCCGGGTGGTACTCCTGTTGTTGCGCATCCGCCTTGCCGTGGCTGGGGCCGCCTTCGGCAATTCGCCAAGGTACGCCCGGATGAACTCGACCTGGGCCGCTGGGCGGTTCAGCAAGTGCGCACCTTCGGTGGTGTGCTTGAGCATCCAGCAGAAAGCACGCTGTTTAATGAGTGCCGCATGCCGCATCCTGGCGAGTTTCCGGACGCTTTTGGTGGCTGGACGCTTGAGATTGAGCAGTTCCATTTCGGCCATCGCGCTGAAAAGCGCACCTGGCTGTACATCGTTGGTTGTGCGCCCGATCAGCTTCCAGCCATACCGCGGCGCGAGGGTCGCCCGACGCATTGCGTGCGCCCGACGAAGAATGGGCTGCGCCTTCCATCCATCGGCAAGGCAGAGCGCGAGCATACGCCGGCATCGCTGGCAGCCTGGCTCGTTGAGCTGGCCCGCAAATGCGAGTGTCGCCAATGAGCCGCACATCGGACACCGAACGCGGCGCGCACATCGCGCTAAAGCACGCAGACGGCGTGCTTTCCTCGGCAAATGGCGCTGACCTATTCCCGATCAAATTGACGCCGAAACAGCGGCAGCTCTGGCTCAGCATCAAACGTGTTTCGCAAGAGCACCTGGATGAATGTCGCGCAGCGCGTACCGCGTTGAAAGGCGGCTTGCAATGAAGCTGTTTGAGCTGATCGAAGTCAAGAAGAAAGCAAAGACCGAAGAAGAGCGCCGCGAGTTCGACCGACTGATTGAGGAACGAATCAGATGGATCGGCTCAGCGGGGCAGGGCGATGGACCATGAACGCTCACTTCCCGAACAGCCCCTGCTATCAGTGCGGGGGGAGCTTCCAGAAACTCCAAGCGTTGGATGCTCGACTGACCTGCTGCACGTCATGCGGTCTGTTGATCACCAAGCAGCCGGATATGCCGAGCTACTACAGCGCATCCCGTGGCAACAGTTCTGGACACTCACGTTCCGCGTCAGCAAAACAGGCCGCAACGGCGGCATGCACGAGGAAGCGGCTGATAAAGCGTTCCGCTACTTCGTCAGTTGCATTAACCGTGAAATCTACGGCCCCAAGTGGTCCACGCGTTGGCATGGCGGCATCCAGTGGGCACGCGGTCAAGAGTTCCACCGCGACGGTCGCTTGCACTTCCACGCTGTCACAGCAACTGCAACTGACGATATCAACCGGCTCATGTCGCGCTACGAATGGCACGAGTTCTGGTACCGGGAATTTGGACGCAATCGCATCGAAGCACCGCGTAGCCAGCTAGACATCACCGGCTATGTGTCGAAGTACGTAACAAAGGGCGGGACAGTCGATTTCAGCAAGAACTTTGGGGCATGGCAGCCACCAGGAATCGACTACACCCGCCGACCAGAGCAAGACGGCCTGATCCAGCCGAACCAGTAACACCGGATCACCGGGCGGACTGATGCAAGCATCGCGCAACGGGTCAACAAGCTGCTTTCTCCATCGCCTCCGTGGGGGGTAAGGGGGGACATAGCTTGACCCCACAGTACCGCCCGAACTTTGCCGCAATGCCAAACGAAGCCAATCAATCAACCAAGAGAGAAAACACATGAACGCTCCGAAGATCACGATCAAGTCCGAAGTGCAGACCCGTCACGTCACGACCTCAAAGGGCATGCAGAAGGCGATCTATAGCCAGCAGGCGACGTTGGAAACTGAAGAAATGCGTATCCAAGTGGAAGTTGAGGTTGATGGCCTCGACAAGGGCTATCAGGTTGGTTCTGTGAAGGAATGGGATGTCGTCAAGGACCTGGTGCCTGGTCGCTTCGGCATCGAGCTTGCTCGCCGCATGACGCTGATCGATCCGGCTGGCAGCACCAAGCCGCAACCGCGGGCGGCGGCATAACCCATGGCCGTGCTGATCCCCGCCTGTCGAGAAGCCGATTTGAGCCCGGCAGCGGGGACGTGCGCGGAAGTTATCTGGATCCCTCAGCCGTCACTACTGCCGGAACTGACGGTTGAGGGGGCCCACACCATCGGGGGCAGCATCGCGCTGCTGTGGGCTACAGCGTACGTGTTCCGGCTCGTTCGCAAACATCTCCAACAGTCCTAGGAGGACTACACATGAAGAAGAAGTTCCTTACCGCTCTCAAGGGCAAATTTCCTGCACTGGCCGGTGTGGGCGCAGCGTCTGTCGCGGCCGGTAGCGCGTTGGCCAGTGGTAGCGGTGGCGTTGATGTGGGGCCGGTCGTCACCGCGATCCAAGGCGCTGCTGCTCCCATTGCCAGTATCGGTGCTGCGGTGCTGGTGGTGATGGTCGGCATCAAGGTCTACAAGTGGGTGCGTCGCGCGATGTAACCACCTGGGCGGGCAGGGCCGATACCCTCCCGCCCAACTTATAGAGGTGTGTGATGGAAGGTTGGATTGTGCTGGGCGCGTGGGTCGTCGCGCTGATGATCATTTTCGTGGATTTTGACTGATGCGGTGGTTCGCTCGCATCTTCGCCAATGCGCTTGCGCGTCGTGTCGCTGTTCTAGTTGTCGCGAGTTTATTGGCGTGGGTGGGAATTGGTACTGCGCGTGCGCAGTCATCTTGCAGCTTTGCCACCGAGGGTGAGGCATACGCAGCGGCGGCAGATGCTGCTCAGCGTTGTGCAACTGCCAAAGGGCCGGGATGGTCGCCCAAAACCACGCGGTTCAACCACAACATTTGTGCCGGCCAATGGCAAGGCGTTGCACAGACTAATGGTGGAGAGGCTGGCTGCGCTGGAATCCAAGCATCGTTCACTTGGGGGGCAGGCGGAGGCTGTTCGTCTCGCCCCGCTCAGTCAACGCTATTCCTGCCTCCAGGTGGTTCTACCCGTTGCAATAACGGGTGCGAAGCGAAATACACATGGATGGGTGCTGATTCTCAGGGTCGCGAGACGACCATGGTCAATTTTACGGGGGCTGTCTGTAATCCCAGTAAAGGAAAGGAAGAGTGCAACGCGAAAAACGGAGGGGGCTCGACGCCGCCAACCTGGGTTTGGAATGGTTACCTGGGCGTCTGTCAGCCCATCAACACTGAGTGTCCGGCAGGGCAATCATCAACGCCTGATGGCAAGTGCAAGAGCAATGACGAATGCCCTGTCACGCACGTCTTGAACTCTTCTGGCGTATGCGTAAAGAAGGATGAGGATTGTGCCGCGGGAACTATTCGTGGTCTTGACGGCATGTGCAAGCAAGATGACGAGACCGACAAGAGCAAATGTGGTAGTGGCATGGCAAAGGGCAAAGACGGAACCTGCAAGATTGACGCTAACAACGATGGCATACCTGATTCCGATCAAGACCCTAACGACGACAAGAACAACAAGGATGGCAAGCAGTTCTCCGGCGGCGATAACTGCAATGTCCCTCCCACTTGCTCCGGTGATCCAATCATGTGCGGTCAAGCGCGGATTCAGTGGCGCATAGATTGCAACACTCGTAGAAACACGAACATTGCTGGTGGCATGTGTGGAAGCATGCCTGTGTGCACGGGCGAGAGCTGCAAGGCCATGGAGCATGCGCAGCTGATCATGCAATGGCGTACTGCTTGCGCTGTAGAAGAGTTAGCGCGAAAAGGCCTAAACGGCGACGGTGAGGGGCAGGGTACGACCCCTGTGCCTGACACCTCCGGCGTCGGCGATAGCGCGTTGGAATCTGCTTTAGGGGTGAACGGCGAAGGAGAGCCAGGAGACGCTTTTACTGACGGCTCTGAGGGAGGTCAGGAAGGCGGTATTCCCGGTGCGGATGGATTGGATGACAGCGGTTTTGGCTGGTCGCGCAGTTGTCCCTCTCCTCCATCCATTGATTTGATGGGTCAATCGATCACGTTCAATCTCGGACCGTTCTGCAATTGGATGGCGCTAGGCGGCTGGCTTGTCATGATCATGGCCGCTCTACTTTCACTTCGCATCATGTCTTCAGCTGGGAGCGCATAAATGCCTGCATGGCTTGCTGCATTGGTGCCGACGATTCTGGCTGCAATCGGCCAGGCGTTCCGAGCTTTCTGGCCTCAGGTCATTCGCGGCCTAGGCTGGTTGTTCAAAAGCAGGCTCGGTTTGTTCATCAGTTCTGCCTTTGTTTGGCTTGGTATCAACTTCGGAACGATCAAGCTGGTCATTGAGCCGACGCTAAATCAGCTGAAACAATTCTCACAGTCTGGTGCACCTGGTGGGGAGTTGGGAGCCGTCGCTGTGCAATGGGCTGGCATGCTCAACCTTGATCGCGCGATCACCATGATCATATCGGCCATTGTTGCCAAGCACGCGATCATGCAAGGGCGATTGTTCCTCTTTAAACGCGGCTTTGGAGCTACTCCGTAATGCCTATAGAACTGTTCACCGGTCTACCTGGCAATGGCAAGACGCTGCTGATGGTAGAGCGTCTGATGAAGGAATCTGAGGCCGCAGCACGTCCAATCATTGCAGCGGGGATCGACGGATTGCTCGACGGCGTGGCCACAATCTTGGATGATCCGCGGAAGTGGAACGATCACGACCCGAATGGCGATCCGACTTGTGATTGCCACGGTGATGGCAAGCTTCACGCGCATCGCATCCCCGATGGATCATTGATTTTTGTCGATGAAGCTTGGAAGTGGTTCGGTCACCTTCAAGACGCAACGCGGCAATCGACACCTGCGCACGTCCTGGCATTGGCTGAGCACCGGCATCGTGGTATCGATTTCGTGTGGACGACGCAGATGCCGGTGCAGCTGTTTCCGTTTGCTCGCTCGCTCATACAGAATCACCATCATGTGGTGCGTCGTTTTGGCACGCAGTTAATCGACGTCTACACCTGGCAAGAGCTTTGCGAAGATGTGAAGTCACTGCCGAAGCGAGATGCAGCGATAAAGAAAACCCGAATGCTTCCTAAAGAGTATTTCGGCAACTACAAGAGCGCCACGCTACACACGATCAAAAGGAAGATCCCGTTCCGCGTGCTGATGTTGCCGGTCTTGTTGGTAGCTGGTGTGTTAGCGGCGTATTTCGCCTACGCGTGGCTGAAACCCGAACATATGGCCAAGAAGTACGGCGGCGCGAGCTCGAACTCGGCGCAAGCCGAGTCGAGCCAAGCCGCAGGCATGGGGCAGGGGAGTGAGAAAAAGGAAAAACGCTTTCGCGATAGCGCGGACTATACAAAGCAACATCTGCCCCGTTTCGGCACGATGCCGTGGACAGCAGAAGTTTTCGATGGAAGAGATGTGGTTTCTGATCCCCGTTTGTTCTGCATGTCCAGCAATCCCGGTCCGGATAGCACGGGTAAGCACATCGACCACACCTGCACTTGCATTACGGAGCAGGGCAGCTACTACGAGCTGGACATTCATACCTGCCGGTTCGTTGCGCGTCGTGGTGAGCCGTACAACCCCTACAGGCAGCAATTTGAGCGCGACGGCGCCAACCGGATGGAGTCGGTGGCAACAAGTCCGGAGCGGGTCGCGCAGCCAGTACCTGGCGTTTCTATTTCTGCACCGAAGAGCGCGCTATGAGCAGTTCGGGCCGCGAACTATTGAAGTGGATCGCCTTGGTGCTTATGACTGGCGATCACGCGGTAAAAGTGCTGGCGGGCGGCTACGTGCCTGTGGTGTCCGAACTTGGGCGTTTGGCATTCCCGATCTTCGCGTTGGTCATGGCGTACAACCTGGCACAGCCGGGTGCTGATTATGCGAAATCAACTAAACGGCTCGCGATGTGGGGTCTCATTGCCCAACCGGTGCACGCCTGGGCCTTCGGTCACTGGTTGCCGTTGAATGTGTTGCTGACGTTCGCGCTGGCCGCTGCATGCTGTTGGAGTCTCCAGAATCGACGCTGGGGCGTCTTGGTGTTGCTTGTAGGGCCTTTGCCATTGTTCGTTGACTACCAGTGGGCTGGCATCGTTCTGGTAGCCGCGTGGTGGTGGTTCTTCAAGTCGCCGAATGTTGTCCGTGGCAATGGCACGATCTGGGTTGCAGTCGGTCGGTTCTGGCTGGCTGTCGCTGCTTTCGCACCGTTGTGCGTGTACAACAGCAATCCGTGGGCCTTCGCGGCGCTGCCGCTGATCCTCTGGGTGGCTGATCCGGTTCGTAGGTTGCCGGTCGTCAGGCGGACGCGGCTGGGGTTCTATGCTTACTACGTGGTTCACTTGGCATTGCTTGCCTTTATTTCGTGATGAATCACGAAATTAGCAAGGGTCATGCGGTAGATCTCGCCAACCGCCTTCGATTCGCTCAAACCGTCGGCCTTGAATGCAACGTTGTCCTTGGATTAGTGGGGCTCTTGGTGCATAGCGTGGCTGCGGCTCTACCGTTATGTGCCGTTGTAGCTCAGCCAATTCCCTTGCCGTTTCTGCCTGCGTTTCGGCTTCCCAGCGTTTCAGCTCGGCCTTAAAGCGAGCTTCTTCCCTTGCTGTCATCGGTCGCGTGAGTTCCGCCGATATTGCCGCTGCCTGGCGCCGGGCGTTCCATTCGATCAACCCCATGGCAATTAGAATCAAGGCTGCAGCGCAGAGCGCTATTTTCAACCACATGGCTGAGTCGTTCTCTGGTCGGCGGGTCGGCCCTCTGTAGCTCCGTGGCCTGAATTCCAGATCGGTCACTTCGACCTTTTTCCCCAGTTTTGGTTCTTCTCGATCCATGAATCCCCCTGATTTTTTCCTGCCCGGATTGTAGCCGGGGTGTAGGGGCAGGGCCCCTACGTTGGCGTTTCACCCGCGCCGGTGTCGGGTAGGCCCTCTGGTAGCCCGGACTACCGTTGCTCGGTCGGCGAACCTTGCGTGCTCAACCCCGGCCGACTGCTCTAATTTTCGGCGCCGCAGAACGTCCTGCAGGAAAATCACCTTGGAATCGCTTGTGCTGCAAGGGTTTCCGGAAACCACCGATCGACAAACACCAGGTCTTCCGGCTTCCATCATCAAGCGCCATTCCCGAGCGATATTGCAGGTCAGCGACCACCAGACCATATCTTCTGGATAGAGCGTGTGGCCCTCAGGCGTCCACATATGTCCGGCCTGAAAACCGAAACCGGCCCAAGGGCCGGTCAGTTCGATACGTTCGTGCGGGTCATGCTTCATGCCTCAATTTCCCCCGAATCCTTAGGAGGCCGGGATGGTAGGTGAGAAGAGATCCAGAGCCACACCCATCGGAGCCGGCCCATCAGCCATTTCGCATAATGTATATTATGTAAAATAAATTGCCGGGTTAGGATGCCACTGCGTTCACGTCAAGTGGCAGCCTCGTTGATCACGAACAGTACTGTGCTCTGTCTGCCGATGCTGCATCGGCAGCCTCTGGAACCCCATAGTGATCGTCAAGGCGTCTTGGTGCCAGATCTGCGCTTCGAAGAGTCCGTTTCTCGCCAGATCTGGTGTGCTTGAGCCTGCGCAGACACTCAGATTTGGCGAAGCTCCATGAGCTTGGTTTCGGCGTGTCGTTCATCCCTCGAGCATCGATAGCGAGTGAGGCGAATTAAGTGACGCATCATTAAATCGATTGTCGCTCGTGCTACAGGCAGACCCCTGGCTATTCGTGTGAACTTGGAGTCGCTGGTATTGGCGACAAAGCGCGCGACACGTGTTCGCACTGTTCTTTGTCAAACGACGCCGCTGTTTGCGCGCCTTCGTTCGCTCCGTGTCTGTGGCTTGCCGTGATCCAAAGGGGTGAAGTGCACCATTTGGTTCTAACACGGTGCAGGAATTCCTAAATTTAGTGATTCGTCACTTTATGGCCGATTGGGGCCGCGCATTATCTATTCGCAGCGTCACCACACCTGCGAACGACGCCTGCCATTGGGCCAGCGGTTGCCCTTCGCCATGTCCATGCCTGTCGCACGCCATTACATGAGATATTGAAATTAAGACTCATTCGCAATAGCATCGCGGCCAAACCTCTACTGGCAGGCCGCCGCCGCCCTGCCCCTGAATGTGTCTCCTGCCAAGGCCACCTCCTTGCTGCCTCGTCTTTTGCCCGCGCGTCTGCCGCGTCACTCCGTCCTGTACATCTGCCTTTCCGCCGCCTGCTTGAATGTGCAGGCCCAAACCGCAGTGCCCAACCCCGTCACCCAGGTCGCCAAGGAGGCAACTGAACTCGACACCGTGCGGGTGAAAGGTGAGCGCCTGGGCTTGAACCTCAACCTGGATGCCAGCGCCGGCGCGCTGGGCACCAAACGACTGCTGGACACGCCGTTCTCGGTAACCGTGGTCGAGCAGGAAGACATTGAGAAGCGCGGCGCCACCACACTGGGCGATGTCTTCATCAATGACCCCTCGGTTTACGCAGCCGAGCCTTCGGCAACGACTGCTTGGTGGGGCACGCAGATCCGAGGCATCGGCGTCAGCAACCACTATGTGGATGGCGTGCCGATGTTGATGGAATGGGGTGGCGAGTATCCGCTCGAAGCCGTCGAATCGGTGCAGGCATTGAAGGGGCTCGGCGGCTTCATGTACGGCTTTGGCTCGCCCGGCGGCATCATCAGCTACCGCAGCAAGCGGCCGACCAGTGCCCCGATGCTCTCCACGACGCTGGGTTGGCGCAACGACAGCGCATGGTCCGCCCGCGTTGACGCCAGCACCCGCGCCAACGGCCCGGATTCATTTGGTGTCCGCGTCAACCTGGCCAAGGACGGCGGCGACGCCTACAACGGCGCAGGACTGGACCGCGAAGTCATTGCGATAGCCGTGGAGCAGCCCATCGGAGAGGCGCTGGTATGGCACGCCGAAGTGCTACGTGAGGACAACAAGCTCAAGCACGAGCCGATGTACTTCTACTGGGACAGCTACCAGGGCGACCGCCTACCCCGCCCCAGCTACGACTACGAGAACGTTCGCGTCCGCAATTCCTACTACCAAGCGAAGACCACCAACACCACCACCGGCCTGCAATGGCGTGTGAGCGAGGATTGGAACGTGGATTTCACCATTGGCGGCAGCCGACGCGAGCACTACTCCAACAAGATGTTCGGCAACCTGCTCAATGAGGCGGGTGACTACGAGGGCAGCGTCTACAACTTTGGCGCCGATCTTCGTAGCAGCGTTGCCCAGGTGCTGGTCACCGGCAGCGTCGACACCGGAACGATACGCCATGAACTGGTGTTCGGCACTGCGATGCAGCGCAGTTGGGACCGTTGGAGCAATGAGTTCTACTGGAGCAATGACTTCTCGGGCAATCTTTACCAGCGACAGGATTTCATCTCGTACCACGTTCCGGATTTCAGCTTCGCTGCGGTGAGCTCGGATGAGAGGCAGAAGTCGGTGTTCGCCAGCGACACCCTGCACTTCGGCGAGAAATGGCAGGCGATACTCGGTGCGCGCTATGTCGATTACGAACAGCGCGACAAGGACGGCGACCCGACCGTGGATTCGGGTTACGCCACCTCTGCACTTACACCAACGCTGGCATTGATCTACAAGCCGGTGGAAGCGGTATCGATCTACGGCAGCTACGTGGAGTCGCTGGAGTCTGGCGGACGCGTTGGCTTCGACAGCGAGCCACCTTACGCCAATGCCGGCCAGGTGCTGGACGCCACCATCAGCAAGCAATACGAGATCGGTGCCAAGTACCAGAGCGGCAGGCTCGGATTCACTACCGCTGCATTCCGCGTTGAACGCGGCGCGAAGATCGACCAATGGCGTGATGGCCAGCGCTACCTGGTGCAGGACGGTCTCACCCTGTACCGCGGCTTCGAGGCGATCGCCAGCTACGGCGTGACCGACAGTCTGGATATCGGGCTGGGCGGTCTGTGGCTGGACGCCAGTCTGGAAGATCTTGCACCGGAGAACGCTGCGCTGCGCGGCAACCGCCCGGCGGGTTCGGCGCCGCGTAGCTACGTCGCCAACTTCGACTACCGCCCTGCCCTGCTGACCGGCTTCAGCCTGCACGGCACGGTGCGCTATTCCGGCGAGCAGTATTACGAAGATGCCAACCGCATCCTCATTCCAGGGCGCACGATTACCGACCTCGGCTTCCAGTACCGCACCACGCTGGCAGGTCGTGACGCCACGCTGACCGGCAACATCAACAACGTGTTCAACCGCAGGTATTGGAACCTGGACATGCTTGGCGAAGCACGGAACGCTTCCCTGGATCTACGCATCGACTGGTAACCCGCGACGCGATGCTCGTGCTCGAGCAGGCATTGCGTATTACCTGGTACAAAAACCCGGGACGATGGTTACGGGCTGCGGCGTCTGTGTGTGGGACCTTCAGGCTGTCGATCACCCATTAAAGTGACTCACCACTTTAATCGGCAGCCATCGAACAAAGACTTCCTCAGCCCAGCTGATCCAAGGCCTCACGCAACGCGCTGACCGCGCTGCTTTCTGTTTGAATCCAATCGTTGTCCAAGCCCTGCAAGGCAGGGTTCTGGTAGCGCATGGCGGACTGTCGCCGCGCCTTGGCCGAAGCATGCAGCTGCAGGCAGCCAGTCTGTCGGACGACGTTGGCGATGTTCTGGGCATTCAGGCCTGCGCCGGCCATCAAGTCCAAGCGTGTTCCGGCCTGTTCCGCCAGATTGGCCAGCACAGCACTGCCTTCAGCAGCACTGGCGTGGCCACCGGAGCTGAGGATGCGTTTGATCCCGAGCTCAACTACCTGCTCCAGCGCAGCAGGCAGGTCGCGGGCGGCATCGAAGGCGCGATGGAAGGTGATATCCATTGGCCCGGCCGCGCTCACCAGTTCACGGCATAGCGGCATGTCGATCTCGGCGTCAGCGGTTAGTGCGCCAATCACCACGCCATCGCAGCCCAGCTGCCGACAATGCGCGATGTCGCGCAGCATGATCTCTGCTTCCACGCTTCCGTAGTGAAAGTCACCAGAACGCGGGCGTATCAATACGAACAACGGGATCTGCAGCTGCTCGCGTGCAACCGCGATGCTGCCAGACGATGGCGTTGTGCCGCCTTGTTCCAGATTCTCGAACAATTCAATGCGATTGGCGCCGCCTTGTTGTGCTGCCACGGCCGACATCGCCGAGTTGCAGGCGATCTCCAGCAGATACGTCGAACTCACGCCTGCGTGCTCGTGTAAACCGATGCCGATTCAAGCAAGGCATCCTGCTTGCTGCTGTCGCATACCGCGTAGACGAAGCCCTTGTGCAGCGCATACGCGCCCACTTCACCGCTGCGGTTCATTGCCAGGAAGCAGACCTGCAAGGTGCGGCTGGCTTCCGGGCGCTTGCGCACCACCCGCTGGATGGCTTCGCGGCAGGCGTCGGCCGGTGAGCGGCCTTGTCGCATCAGCTCCACCACCAGGAACGAAGCCGCATTACGGATCATCTCCTCGCCCATGCCGGAGGCCGTGGCGGCGCCCACTTCGTTGTCCACGTACAAGCCAGCGCCGATGATCGGGCTGTCGCCAACGCGCCCGTGCATCTTGAACGCCATGCCGCTGGTGGTGCAGGCACCGGCCATCTGCCCCTTGGCGTCGATGGCGATCATCCCCAGCGTGTCGTGGTTGTCCTTGTCACCGGGAATGCCACGCCGCTCGGCGTTGATCTGCGGCGCGTAGTGTTCGGTCTTCAGCCACTCGCGCCAAGCCTTTTCCGCTTCCGGAGTGAGCAGGTTCTGGCGTTCGAAGCCTTGTTGCACGGCGAACTGTTGAGCGCCCTCGCCTACCAACATGACGTGCGGCGTCTTTTCCATCACCGCCCGGGCGACGGAGATCGGGTGCAGGATGTCGACCAATGCCGCCACCGATCCGCAACGCCCGTCGCCAGCCATGATGCTGGCATCCAGGCTCAACACGCCATCGCGATCCGGATTGCCGCAGTGGCCGACAGTTGGATTGCAGAGATCGCTTTCGGCCCAGCGGGCGCCGGCTTCCACCGCATCCAGTGCGCTGCCGCCAGCGGCCAACACCTTCCATGCGGCCTGGTTGGCGCCGACGCCGAAATCCCAAGTTGATACCACGCGCGCGCCGCTTGCAGCCATTGGCGATGCCAGCAACCCCGGCGCCGCGCTGCCCAATACGCCAATAAGCGCGGACGACTGCAGGAATTGTCTGCGGGTACTCATGCCTGGGTTCTCCTAAGTTGTGTCAGCGTGCTGCGAGTTTGTCCACGTGCCAAGCCAGGGCGCCGAGTACACCAAGCTCACCGTGCTCAACACGCCAGACCGGTACGTGCCGCAGCGCCTGCGACAAGCGGTCCTTGGCAAGGAAACGTTGCTGGAAGCCGCCGGCATGCAATGGGCCACTCAAATGGCCCGTGATGCCGCCGGTCAGGTAAACCGCGCGGGCGCCAAAGGTCAGTGCCAGATCGCCCGCCAGGCTGCCCAGCCATGCGCAGAACACCTCGATGCTTTCTGCCGCCAACGGGTCTGCGTCGCTAGCGGCTGCTGCGACCAGATCAGCGGGACTACGCCATTGCGGCGTACTGCCACGCAGCTCGCACAAGCTGGTGTAGAGCGTCACCAAGCCCGGACCGGACAGGATCCGCTCGTTGTCGATGTGCGTGTAGTGCCGCGACAGCAGACGCAATACGTCCTGCTCCAGTGCCGTGGAGCCAGCCAGTGCCGCGTGCCCGGCTTCACTGGCGAGTACCGAGGGACTTCCGCCGGGCAGGTACACGGCGACGCCCAAGCCGGTGCCGGGTCCGAGCACCACCGCCGGACCTGGCACCACCTGGGAGGGATCACCGCAGATCAGGTGCAGCGAATCGGCCTCGGCATGTGCCATCGCTTGGGCGACGGCGACAAAGTCATTGATCAACTCCAGCGTGTGCATGCCCGATTCACGGCGGGTTGCCGCCAGCGATACCGGCCACGCCAGGTTGGTATTGAGCAGGGTGTCGCCGTCACCATCAAGGACGCCGGCGATGGCGACGACCGCGTGTGCGATCGGCGGTGCATCAGTTTCGCGCACCAACCAATCCGCGTAGTCGCGCAGGATAGCGGCAAGGCTGGGGTGTTCGGCACAGGTGTACTTGCGGAAACCCCGGACGCTCAACGCGCTGGAACTGTCCAGTCGGGTCCAGCCCAGACGTGCATAAGTGCCGCCGACATCCGCGCCGATGATGGCGTTGCCCAATTCAGAATCCTGGATTGCTTCGCTGCGAGCCGCGTCATCCGACGCTGGTCTGCTCATTCGTGTGCCCGCTTTTGCTGCATATCCAGAAAACGCTCAATTTGTGGTGGGCGCATGATGCGGTATCGACTGCGGCATTGAAAGCGGGCTCAAGTCAGGTGGCGCAACGCGCGCCAGGTCCACCAGCCCAGGGCGGTCATCGACAGTGAGCCGCCCAGATGCAGGCCGATCATGACCAGTCCCCAGCCCAACTGTTGGCGTTGCAGCAAGTACACCACTTCGGCGGAGAACGTCGAAAACGTGGTCAAACCGCCGAGCAGTCCGGTGACCACGAACAGTCGCCATTGTGGTGACAACTCAGGTCGGGTGGCAAAAAAAGCCAGCGCCAGACCGATGACGTAGCCACCGAGCAGATTGGCGGTGAGCGTCCCCAGCGGCACGGTGTTGTGTAGCGGGTTCAGCCAAAGGCTCAGCGCATAGCGCAGCCAAGCACCGAGTGCCGCGCCAACGCCGATGGCCAGGAAGGAAAGCCACATGGGTTCAAGCTCCGGGCACGGGTTGGCGGGTGACGGTCATTTGCGCTGTGCGCGGGCCTGTTCACGGGCGGTGCGCAGGCGGTCAAGTTTGTCTTTCAACTTGATCTCCAGCCCGCGCTCCACCGGCTTGTAATAGACCTGTTCGCCCATCTCATCCGGGAACGCGGTCTGGTCCAGCGCAATGCCGCCTTCGACATCGTGGTCGTACTGGTAGCCCTGACCGTAGCCCAGCGTCTTCATCAAACGGGTGGGTGCGTTGCGCAGGTGCATCGGCACCGGCTGGGTGCCGTACTTGGCGATATCGGCACGGGCCGCGTGCAGCGACATATAGGCGGCGTTGGATTTGGCGGTGCTGGCCAGATACACGACCAGATTGGACAGGGCGATATCGCCTTCCGGTGCGCCGATGCGGTCATAGGCGTTCCAGACATTGATCGCCATTTCCAGCGCACGTGGATCTGCCAGGCCGACGTCTTCCACCGCCATGATGGTCAGCCGGCGCAGCAGATAGGACGGATCGCAGCCACCATCGAGCATGCGTGCCAGCCAGTAGATGGCGCCGTCCGGGTTGGAGCTGCGCACCGACTTGTGCAGTGCCGATATCTGGTCGTAGAACTGCTCGCCGTTCTTGTCAAAGCGGCGGGTGCGGTCGGCCAGCACCTGCAGCAGGGTTTCCGGGGTGATTTCACCGCCCTCGCCTGCAGCCAGTTCTGCGGCGATTTCCAGTAGGGTCAGGGCGCGGCGCACGTCGCCATCGGCGGCCCTTGCGATTTCCAGCAACGACTCGGCCGAGACCGTGATTTCCTGCTCACCCAGCCCGCGCTCCTTGTCGTCCAAGGCCCGCTGCAGCGCTTCCACCACGTCTTCGGGCGAGACCGACTCCAGCACGTGCACGCGGCAACGCGACAGCAGTGCCGAGTTCAACTCGAACGATGGATTTTCGGTGGTCGCGCCGACAAAAATGATCGTGCCGCGCTCGATGTGCGGCAGGAAGGCATCCTGCTGCGCCTTGTTGAAACGGTGTACTTCGTCGACGAACAACACGGTGCGGCGCCCGTCGGCGAAACGATGTGCGGCTTCGGCCAGCACCTGGCGGACATCCGGCAGACCAGACAGCACTGCCGAAATCGCCTTGAACTCGGCATCGGCGTATTGCGCCAGCAACAAGGCCAGCGTGGTCTTGCCGCAGCCCGGCGGGCCCCACAGGATCATCGAATGCACGCGCCCGGATTCGACCGCGCGGCGCAGTGCCGTGTTGGGTGCGAGCAAGCGCTTCTGGCCGACCATCTCGTCCAGCGCACGCGGGCGCATGCGCTCGGCAAGCGGACGCATATTGTCCCGGTCCGCTGTTAGCAGGTCGGCGGGAGCTTCATCAAGAAAGATATTTCGGGATCTGGCCACGCCCGCATTCTAGCAGCGTGGCCGCCCTGCCCCGGCCTCGAAAGCCCGGCTTGGATTCAGCGGTCGCCGACCACGTCGACGTCCTTGCCCGGCACGAAGCGGAAGGTGCCGGCAGCAAAGCTCGGGTTCTTCTTCCAGCCGCTGAAGCTGATGATGGTGCGCTGGCCGACCGCGTCGGTCAGCTCCATCCGCGACAGCGCGCCACCGGCGAAGCCCAGTGCGGCGACATCGAAGCTGGCCTGGGTATCGCGCTTGGGGGTGAGCGAGAGCCACTGCATGCCGTCGCGCGGCGCGGCTTCTTCGCTGATGTCGTACTGCTGTTCCAGCAGTGCCGGGTTGATCAGCGCGGTGAGCGGATTGTTCTGCTCCTCGGTGCCCTGCGGGCTGACCCGGGCCTGCTCCAGGTCCGGCTCGTAAACCCACAGCTTGCTGCCGTCAGCGATGATCAGCTGCGGATGCGGGCGGGTGTATTCCCAGCGGAACTGACGCGGTGCCGACAACGCAACACGGCCGCTGGACGACTCCTTGACCCGGCCACGCTGATCCACCACCTGCTGCGCAAATTGGCCATCAAGGCCGCGCAGGCCGCTGGTGAAGGACTTCAGGTCGTCGCGGGCGCCGGCACGGGCATCCGCAGCAAGGCCGGCACAAGCCAGGGCAACAGCAAGAACGGAGTGGCGCAGGAATGCAGTCATGGCGGCTTGGGATAGTTGTGTCGTTGGTGAGGCAGAGTCTGCCTCTTTCAAACTGAATGGGCGGCAATCAATCGCTGAATGCCGCCCATTCGTTCAGTGCTTGGGCGGCGGCGGAGCCAGCACGGTGCGGTCGCCGTTGTGCTCGGGCGCGGTGACAACACCGGCCGCTTCCATTGCCTCGATCAGGCGCGCGGCGCGGTTGTAGCCGATCTTCAGGCGACGCTGCACGCCGGAAATGGACGCGCGGCGGGTTTCGGTCACGATGCGCAGGGCTTCGTCGTACAGCGGATCGGACTCGTCGCCGCCGCTGCTACTGCTCTCAGGCAAGCCGTTGGCACCGACCACTATGCCATCGCCCATGGTCTGCACTTCGTCCAGCACACCCTCGATGTAGTCAGTGGGCCCGCTGGCCTTGAGGTGCTCGACCACGCGGTGCACTTCTTCGTCGGAGACGAAGGCGCCGTGCACGCGGTCCGGCATGGCCGTACCCGGCGGCAGGTACAGCATGTCGCCGTTGCCCAGCAGCGCTTCCGCGCCGGACTGGTCGAGGATGGTGCGGGAGTCGATCTTGGAGCTGACCTGGAAGGCGATGCGGGTCGGGATATTGGCCTTGATCAGACCGGTGATCACGTCCACCGACGGGCGCTGCGTGGCCAGGATCAGATGGATGCCGGCCGCACGTGCCTTCTGTGCCAGGCGCGCGATCAGCTCTTCGACCTTCTTGCCGACGATCATCATCATGTCGGCGAATTCGTCGATGAAGATGACGATGAACGGCAGCGGTTCGAGCGGACGCGGCGCCTCGCCCATCTCCGGGTTGGGCTTGAACAACGGGTCCATCATCGGCTGGCCAGCGTCGATGGCGTCCTTAACCTTCTTGTTGAAGCCGGCCAGGTTACGCACTCCGACCGCGCTCATCAGCTTGTAGCGGCGCTCCATTTCGGCCACGCACCAACGCAGGCCGTTGCCGGCCTCCTTCATGTCGGTGACCACCGGGGCCAGCAGATGCGGGATGCCCTGGTAGACGCTGAGCTCCAGCATCTTCGGGTCGATCATCAGCATACGCAGGTCTTTCGGGCTGGCCTTGTACAGCAGGCTCAGCACCATCGCGTTGACCGCAACGGACTTGCCCGAGCCGGTGGTACCGGCCACCAGAAGGTGCGGCATGCGCGCCAGGTCGGCCACGCTGGGGCGGCCGGCGATGTCCTTGCCCAACGCCAGGGTCAGCACGCTGGCCGACTTGTCGTATTCCTTGGAGCGCAGCAGCTCGGACAGGAAGATCATCTCGCGGGTGACGTTGGGGATTTCCAGGCCAATCACCGACTTGCCCGGAATCACGTCAACCACGCGCACCGACTTGACCGACAGGCCGCGCGCGATGTCCTTGTCCAGCGAACTGATCTGGCTGACCTTGATGCCCGGCGCCGGCTCGATTTCGAAACGGGTGATCACCGGGCCCGGATAGGCGCCGACAACTTGCGCATCGATGCGGAAATCCTTGAGCTTGAACTCGATCTGCCGCGACAGGGTTTCCAGCGTCTGTTCGTCGTAGCCCTTGGCCTGCGGCTTGGGATCGTCGAGCAGGGCCAGCGGCGGGATGTCCGAGCCGTCGCCGTTGACGCCCTGGAACATCGGAATCTGCGTCTCGCGCTTGGCGCGGTCACTCTTCTCGATCACCGGTGCCGGACGCGGTTCGATCTTCACCGGCTCGCGCTTGGCGCGTACCTCGGCGTCCACCTTGCGCACTTCCTCGCGCTCTTCACGTAGCACTCGGGTCTGCTGCCACTCATTGGCCTGTTCTTTCTTCTTGTTGAGCAACGGGCCCAGGGCCAGCACCCACTTGCCGATCTTCTCCATCACCGCGAACCACGACAGCCCGGTGGCCAAGGTGATCGAGGTCAGCAACAGCACCAGCAGGAACAGATTGCTGCCCACCGGCCCAAAGCCGGTCTGCAGGGACTTGCCGACCAGCACGCCCAGGCCGCCACCTGCGCGGGCGACGTCGCCCGGCGGCAGACGCAGGTACAGGAAGCCGGTGGCACCAATCAGGAAACCGACGATGCCGACCAGACGCAGCGCCGGGCCCAGATCATCCTGGCCGCGCTCATCGGTCTTCTTCAGGCCGAACATGGCGATCCATGCGACCGCAGCCAGCATCACCGGGATCAGGTAGGCCACGTAGCCGAACAATTGGCGCAGCACATCGGCAATCCAAGCGCCGACCTTGCCGCCCATGTTGTGGACGGGCGCAACCACCGAGCCCGACTGCGACCAGCCCGGATCGGCAGGCGAATACGTGAACAGACTGGCGAGCAGGTACAGCAGCGCCGGCGCAATCGCGATCAGCGCCAGATCACGCCACAGCTTTTGTCGACGCGGATTGTCTACTGCAACTGCCGACTTGCGCGCTTCAGCGGTAGCCTTGGGGCTCTTGTCGCGTTCCGGGACCTGTTTCGCCACCTTTGACCAGACCTTAAAAATGCACGGTTAGTGATTGATATTAAACGACAGATCGTCGGGTTTCACCCAATTACAGCGCAGTGCGGTACGGCTGACAGACAGAAAACGTCAAAAAGCCGCCAGACAGAGGCGGCGGCAATGCGGGAAACAGCAGAGTTGTGTGCAACGGGCCGCGCAGTTCCATTCACGTGCCTTGATTCACCGAGGTCGGACCGCCACTCTATTGGCTTGCCCGGACAGCTGCGGACTGCCGCGTTCGGGCCACCAATCCTGACTTTCGCGAGTATACATGAGCACTTCCAGCCTCCCGACCAAGCACTCCCGCCTGTTGATCCTCGGCTCTGGCCCCGCCGGCTGGACCTCTGCGGTCTATGGCGCGCGCGCAAACCTGAAGCCGCTGGTCGTCACCGGCCTGCAGCAGGGTGGCCAGCTGATGACCACCACCGAGGTCGACAACTGGCCGGGCGATGCCCACGGCCTGATGGGTCCGGACCTGATGGCGCGCATGCAGGCGCATGCCGAGCGCTTCGAAACCGAAGTTGTGTTCGACCACATCCATACCGCCGACCTGTCCAAGCGCCCGTTCACCCTGACCGGTGACAGTGCCCAGTACACCGCCGATGCGCTGATCATCGCCACCGGCGCCACCGCCAAGTACCTGGGCATTCCGTCCGAGGAAGCCTTCAAGGGCCGCGGCGTGTCGGCCTGCGCCACCTGTGACGGCTTCTTCTACCGGGACCAGGATGTGGTCGTGGTCGGCGGCGGCAACACCGCTGTCGAAGAAGCGCTGTACCTGTCCAACATCGCCCGCAAGGTCTACCTGGTCCACCGCCGCGACACCTTGAAGGCGGAGAAGATCATGCAGGACAAGCTGTTCGCCAAGGTCGCCGCCGGCAAGATCGAAACCGTGTGGCACCACCAGGTCGACGAAGTGCTGGGCAATGACGCTGGCGTCACCGGTGTGCGCGTGAAGTCCACCATGGACGGCAGCACCCGGGATATCGAAGCCCATGGCTTCTTCGTCGCCATCGGCCACCAGCCCAACACCGAGCTGTTCACCGGCCAGCTGGCAATGAACAACGGCTACCTGGAAATCCGCTCGGGTCTGGGCGGCAATGCCACCATGACCTCGGTCGAAGGCGTGTTCGCCGCCGGCGACGTCGCCGACCAGCACTACCGCCAGGCCATCACCTCGGCCGGTTTCGGCTGCATGGCCGCGCTGGATGCCGAGCGCTTCCTGGACGAAAAGGGCGCCTGAGCGCCCTGCCCCACTAGCCCGGCATGGACAAGGTATTGATCAAACAGCTGCTGTTCCATGGCAGCTGGTTGGTTTTTCCTGCCATGGTCTGGCTGCTATGGCGGTGGCGCAATCCGCGCCACCGGCCGGTGCTTGCGGTGCTGCTGCTCGGCTGCGGCGTGTTCGTCTGGGCACGCTTCATCGAGCCGCAGATGATCGTGATCAGGCACACCACACTGGAAGGTACCGGCACCGCTACACGTATCGCGCTGGTCAGTGACATCCACCTGGGCGTCTACAAGGATCGGCGCTTCCTTGAGCGACTGGTGAAGCGCATCAACGATCAGGATGTCCATGCGGTGGCGATCGCCGGCGACCTGACCTACGAGCCGCAAGGCCTGTCGCTGCAGGAGTTGTTCGCGCCGCTGGCTGACCTGCGCGCGCCTGCGTTTGTGGTGCTCGGCAACCATGACCAGCAACAGCCCGGCCCGGACATCGACAAAGCCTTGCGTGCCGCACTCGCCGCGCACGGCATGAACGTCATCGAAGGACGTCTACTCAGGGACGCCGACGGCGTGAACTGGGCCGGCCTCGGAGACCGCTGGGCAGGCCGGGATGACGCGCGCTTCCTGCTCGGGGGCGAGGCACTGCTCGGCCCCACGATTGTCCTTGCCCATAACCCCGACAGCGCCATGCAGGTGTGCGCTGGCAATGTGGCCGTCGTGCTCGCCGGGCATACGCATGGCGGACAGATCCGCATCCCCTGGCTGTACCGCAAGGTCATTCCGAGCGCTCATGGCTTCGATCGCGGTGAGCAGGTGATGCAGGGCGCCTGCGGTCCGATACGTGTTTTCACCACCAGCGGTACCGGAGAGATCGGCCTGCCATTGCGCCTGTTCAACCCACCCGTCATCGATGTACTGACGTTGGAACCATGAACCTGCCTTTGCAACTTCGCGTCCTGCCCAGCCTTGCAGCATTGCGCGCCGCGCAGTGGGATGGCCTGCATGACGGAAGCAACCCCTTCATCAGCCACGCCTTTCTCAGCGGGCTGGAGCAGCATGGCTGCCTGCGCCCGGAATGGGGCTGGCAGGCCCAGCACCTGAGCCTGTGGCGCGACGACGAACTTGTCGCCGCCGCACCGGGTTACCTGAAGCAGAATTCGCACGGCGAGTTCGTGTTCGATCATGCTTGGGCCAACGCGTATGCACGCCACGGTCTGGAGTACTTCCCAAAATGGCTGTGCGGCGTACCCTATTCGCCGGTCACCGGGCCGCGCTTGCTGGCCCGTTACGACGCTGATCGGCAGGCATTGATCGAGGCCATCGTGCGCCATGTGGAGGACAACGACTTGTCGTCCGCACATATCAATTTCCATCTCGCCGATGAAGACCCACTGTTCGGCGCGCAATGGCTGCAGCGCGATGACGTGCAGTTCCAATGGCAGCGCCAGCCGGACTGGAAGAACTTCGATGACTTCATCGGCGCGATGGATCACAAGCGGCGCAAGAACATCCGCCAGGAGCGCGCCAAGGTTGTCCGCGCCGGTATCAGCTTCGTCGTGCGCCACGGCGATGAGGCCAGCGCGGACGAGTTGCGCGCAATGCACGGCTTCTATCTGCAGACCTTTGCCGAGTACGGCAACGCACCGGCACTGACCTTGGCCTTTCTGCGCCACATGGCCGCGCAGATGCCGCGTCAGCTGGTGTTGTTCCTGGCGATCCAGGATGGTGAGCCGATTGCAGGCGCGCTATGCCTGCGTGGTACCGATACGCTGTACGGGCGCTATTGGGGCGGCGCCACCCTGCCCGGCCTGCACTTCGAGACCTGCTATTACCAGGGCATCGAATATTGCCTGCGCGAAGGCCTGCAGCGCTTCGAGCCCGGCGCGCAGGGCGAACACAAACTGGCACGCGGCTTTCTTCCGACACAGGTTCGCAGCCACCATTGGCTTGCCCATCCGCAGTTCCGCGAGGCGGCACGCGACTGGTGCGGCCACGAGCGCGAGGATGTCGCGACCTATTCCGCAGACCTGATGCGCCACTCGCCCTTCAAGCAGGAAGATCCATCGCAATGAGCAACAAAGGTCCGTTCCTGCTGGACAGCGCCAGCGATGCGCCGTTCCCGCCCGCCGAGCTGGCCTTGCAGGAGCCTGATGGCCTGCTTGCGATTGGCGGTGACCTGAGCCCGGTGCGGCTGCTCAATGCCTATGCCGGCGGCATCTTTCCATGGTTTTCCGAGGGCCAACCGCTGCTGTGGTGGTCACCGGACCCACGCATGGTGCTCCGCACCGATCAGGTCCACCTGTCCTCGCGCTTCCGGCGCGGGCTGCGCAAAAGCAACTGGACGGTGCGCGCTGATACAGCGTTTTCCGAGGTCATGCAGGCCTGCGCCTTGGCGCCGCGTCCCGGCCAGGATGGCACCTGGATCACCGCCGACATGCACAAGGCTTATGTCGCCCTGCACCAGCTCGGCTACGCGCATTCGGTGGAGGTGTTTGATGGCGAAGCGTTGGTTGGCGGCATCTATGGCGTCGCCATCGGCCAGATGTTCTTCGGCGAAAGCATGTTCAGCGGCCGCAGCGGCGGCTCCAAGGTGGCACTCGCGGCCCTGGCCAGCACCCTGGCCGAGTGGGGCTGGCCATTGATGGATGCACAGGTGGAGAACCCGCACCTGCTGCGGATGGGCGCCGAGCATCTGCCACGCACAGTGTTTCTGGAAAGCGTGCGCCAACTGGTCCAGCAGCCCAGCGATGCAGGCAGTTGGACGCGCAGATTTGGCGAACTGGCCGCCTCGGCGTTGGCCTGAATGCTGGTGCTTAACGCAAACTTTGCATCCTTGGCCGCGACAGCGTAAAATGCCCGCCCTTAGGCCCATTGGCCGTCCGCAGAACCGCACAGGACTACATGTCGAAAGACGACTCCATTGAGTTCGAAGGCACCGTCAGCGAGACGTTGCCGAACACCACGTTCCGTGTTCGCTTGGAAAATGGGCATGAAATCATCGCCCACATCTCCGGCCGCATGCGCAAGAACTACATCCGCATCCTGACCGGTGACCGCGTCAAGGTTGAGATGACGCCGTACGACCTGACCAAGGGCCGTATCACCTACCGCATGAAGTAATGCGGTAAGTCGAGCGTTAGCAGAAAGCCAGCCTTCGCGCTGGCTTTTTCGCGTGGCCAAGATTCCCTGTAGTGCCGAGCCATGCTCGGCAGAGGCGTTCCCAGCAATGCCCCTTGTAGTGCCGAGCCATGCTCGGCAGAAGCGTTCCCGGTAATGCCCCATGCCGAGCATAGCTCGGCACTACAGAGGCAACGAAGCCCCCCTCCCCAACCCTCCCCTGCGCCTTCGGCACAAGGGAGGGGGCGTGGAGCACAAACAAAAACCCCGCATCGTTTGATGCGGGGTTTTTGTTTGTGCCGAAAAAATCCCGGCTTCGCGGTTTACACCGCTCCTACAAGAGTGTGGTTACACCGTCGCCGGCAACAGGTGCTCCGGCTCGGACTCGGTTTCCACGATCAGCTCACCGTCGCGCACGTCGATGCTGACCTTGCCGCCGTTCAACAGCTTGCCGAACAGCAGCTCGTCGGCCAGCGGACGCTTCACCTTGTCCTGGATCACCCGGTACATCGGGCGTGCCCCCATGTCGGCGTCGAAGCCGTGGTGGGCCAGCCATTCGCGCGCGGCCGGGGTGGCCGACAACGAAACGTGCTTGTCCTGCAGCAGCATTTCCAGCTCGATCAGGAACTTGTCCACCACCCGCAGGATGTGATCAAAGCCCAGCGGCTGGAACTGCACCACCGCGTCCAGGCGGTTGCGGAACTCCGGAGTGAAGCTCTTGCGGATCACTTCCATCGCATCGGTGGCATGGTTCTGCTTGGTGAAGCCGATCGAGCGACGCGCCGCCTGGGTGGCACCAGCATTGGTGGTCATCACCAGGATCACGTTCTTGAAATTGGCTTCACGGCCATTGGTGTCGGTGAGCACGCCACGATCCATGACCTGCAACAGGATGTTGAAGATGTCCGGGTGCGCCTTCTCCACCTCGTCCAGCAGCAGCACGCAGTGCGGGGTCTTGACGATTTTCTCGGTCAGCAGACCGCCCTGGTCAAAGCCGACATAGCCCGGAGGCGCGCCGATCAGGCGGCTCACCGAATGCGGCTCCATGTACTCGGACATGTCAAAGCGCACCAGCTCGATACCCAGCTGCAGTGCCAGCTGGCGGGTCACCTCGGTCTTGCCGACGCCCGTGGGGCCGGCGAACAGGAAGTTGCCGATCGGCTTGTCCGGACTGGCGAGACCAGAACGCGACAGCTTGATCGCTGAAGCCAGCGATTCGATACCCTGGTCCTGGCCGAAGATCACCATCTTCAGATTGCGCTCAAGGTGCTGCAGCACATCCTTGTCGGTGGCGGTGACCTGCTTGGCCGGGATCCGCGCCATCTTGGCGACGATGGTCTCGATCTCCTCGACGTCGATACGCTCCTTGCGCTGCCCTTCCGGCAACAGGCGCTGACGCGCACCTGCCTCATCGATCACGTCGATGGCCTTGTCCGGCAACAGGCGATCAGCAATGTGCTTGACCGACAGGTCCACTGCCGCCTGCAGGGCATCGTCGGCGTAGGTCACGCCGTGGTGTGCTTCGTACTTCGGCCGCAGGCCCTTGAGGATCTCGTAAGTCTCGCCCACGGTGGGCTCAACGATGTCGATCTTCTGGAAGCGGCGCGCCAGGGCACGATCCTTTTCGAAGATGCCACGGTATTCCTGGAAGGTGGTCGAGCCGATGCAGCGCAGTTCGCCCGAGGCCAGCGCAGGCTTGATGAGATTGGACGCATCCATGGTGCCGCCGGACGCCGAGCCGGCACCGATGATGGTGTGGATCTCGTCGATGAACAGCACCGAGTTGGGTATCTTCTTCAGCGCGGTGATCACACCTTTCAGGCGTTTCTCAAAGTCACCGCGGTACTTGGTGCCAGCCACCAGCGCACCCAGATCCAGCGAATAGATCACCGCATCGGCAAGCACATCCGGCACTTCTCCGTCGACGATGCGCTTGGCCAGGCCTTCGGCGATGGCGGTCTTGCCAACGCCGGCTTCGCCGACATAGAGCGGGTTGTTCTTACGACGACGACACAGTACCTGGATGGTGCGCTCGATCTCATCGCGGCGCCCAACCAGCGGATCGATCCGCCCGGCCTTGGCCTGTTCGTTGAGATTGCTGGCGAACTCGGTCAGGGAATCACCCTTGCCTTCGCCATCGCTGCCCTCGGCCCTGCCCTCGCCTTCAAGTGGGGAAGACATTTCCGGGTCATCGCCACTCTTGCCCACGCCATGGGACAGGTAATTGACCACATCCAACCGGGTTACGTCCTGCTGGTTGAGGTAATAGACGGCGTGCGACTCTTTTTCGCCGAAGATAGCGACCAGCACATTGGCGCCGGTGACCTCCTTTTTGCCGGAGGACTGTACGTGATACACGGCCCGCTGCAGTACCCGCTGGAAGCCCAAGGTTGGCTGGGTGTCACGGCCATCGTCCTCGGCCAGCAACGAGACCGAGGCATTGATTGCCTTCTCGAGTTCGCGGCCCAGTCGTTCCAGGTCCGCGCCACAGGCTTTGAGCACGGCCTGCGCCGACGCATTCTCCAACAACGCCAACAGTAGATGTTCAACCGTCATGTACTCATGACGGGCTTCTCGGGCGCGCTTGTAGCACTGACCAATGGTCTGCTCGAGGTCTTTACTGAACATAAGGCACTCCGGTTGCGGTTGGAGACAATATGCGGCCTGACGACGATTTTTCCAGCACCTTAATGACGAAGATGTAGACAACGCACCCGCAATCTCAGCAAATCGCCCATACCCGTGAATCCTGCATTCAGTTTCGACGGAAGAACAGGGGGTTGGAGCCGGATTGCGGGCACCAAGCGAAACGCTTCGTTCTGCCACCTCCGACTCCCGTGCACCGGCACACCTGCAGTTTTACAGCAGACCAGCGGCCACTGCGGCACCGATGCTGATAACCGTGCCGCATGGGCAAAGAGCGGGGCGCACTGTCGGCGCCCAAGGCAGGCTCAGGCCCGCTCCATCGTGCACATCAACGGGTGCTGGTTCATGCGCGAGAACTCGTTGACCTGGGCAACCTTGGTCTCGGCAACTTCGCGGGTATACACACCACAGATGCCGCGGCCGCGGGTATGGACGTGCAGCATCACCTGGGTGGCCTTGTCCATATCCATGGAAAAGAAGCTCTGCAGGACGGTCACCACGAAGTCCATCGGGGTGTAATCGTCATTTAGCAGCATCACCTGGTACTGCGGCGGGGGCGCAACCTCGGGCTTGCCGGGCGCTACCAGCAGGCCGTGTTCGCTGTCGTGTTGGGTCTTCTGGGACATCTGTCGATTATAGCCGTTCCAGGTGGCTGTCTTTTGACCATTGGACGCCGGCCCCCTCGCCCCCGCACAATTTACCGGCTAACCATCCATTCCTTGGGGAAAACATGAAGAAGTCTGTACTCAGCATCGCCTTGCTGGCCCTGGCCACGGCTGCCACCGGAAGCGCCTTTGCCGGTGAGCCGGACCGTGCTGTCGGCCGCGTGCTCGA
This sequence comes from Stenotrophomonas sp. STEN035, assembly GCF_056759935.1. Classification (NCBI taxonomy): domain Bacteria; kingdom Pseudomonadati; phylum Pseudomonadota; class Gammaproteobacteria; order Lysobacterales; family Lysobacteraceae; genus Stenotrophomonas; species Stenotrophomonas sp. STEN035. The sequence goes on along the minus strand of NZ_JBRRDY010000007.1, from coordinate 14,562 downwards.
TACGCTCAAGTACAAGTATGAAGTGGACAGCGATGGCGACTACCAGCTGGTCTTTGAAATGGATGACGACCGTACCCAGCTGGTGTACGTGCGCTCCAATGTCGAGACCTACGGCAGCCATCACGTCCGCGAAATCTGGTCGCCGGGCTACAAGTCCGATGGCCCGCAGTTTCCGGCACTGGTTGCCAACCGCCTGCTGGAAGACTCCAACGACTCCAAGCTCGGCGGCTGGGTAAAGCAGGGCGAAATAGCGATGTTCGTGGTCAAGGTTGATGCCAATGCCAGCGCAGAGGTGATTTCCGATGCCATCGACGCTGCCGCCAAGAGCGCCGATGCGATCGAACTGGAAATGACGTCCAAGGACGAGTACTGAGCGTGAATGCTTTGCAGTCCCAGCGATGGGCGCCACATGTGACCGTGGCCACCGTGGTCTCCCGCGCAGGGCAACTGCTGCTGGTAGAGGAAGAAAAAAGCGGCCGGAGGGTATTGAACCAGCCGGCCGGCCACCTCGAGCCAGGCGAAAGCCTGCTTGAGGCGGCCGTGCGTGAAACCCGCGAAGAAACCGGCTGGGACGTGCGCCTGACCGGTTTCATCGGCAGTTATCAGTGGACAGCTGCCGATGGCACGCCGTTCCTGCGCTTTGCCTTCGCCGCCGAGCCGCTGCAGCATCACCCGGAGCAGACGCTGGACGCCGGCATCGTGCAGGCGCTGTGGATGAGCCCGGTTGCACTGCAGGCCGACATGGCGCGACTGCGTAGCCCGCTGGTCTGGCATACGATCTCCGACTGGCTGGCCGGGCAGCGTTACCCGCTTTCGATCGTGCGACAGGTGGCACCGTGAGCAATCCCAATATCGTGGTGGGCGTTTCCGGCGGCGTGGATTCGTCGGTGGCCGCACTCACCCTGGTCCAGCAAGGCCTGGATGTCGTCGGCTTGTTCATGCAGAACTGGGCTGACGATGGCAGTGGTCATTGCCGCGCCGAAGATGACCGCCGCGACGCGGTGGCGGTCTGTGGGCGGCTCGACATTCCGTTTCATTTCCGCGATTTCTCCAACGAATACTGGCAGGGCGTGTTCGAGCACTTCCTGGCCGAATATGCGGCCGGCCGCACGCCCAACCCGGACGTGCTGTGCAACCGCGAGGTCAAGTTCAAGCACTTCCTGGACGCCGCGCGCGAGCTGGGCGCCGAGCGCATCGCCACCGGCCACTATGCCCAGGTCGACCACTCCGGCGGCCGCTGGCGCCTGCTGCGCGGTGCCGATCGCGGCAAGGACCAGAGCTACTTCCTGCACCAGCTGGGCCAGGCCCAGCTGGCAGCCACCCTGTTCCCGATCGGGCACATGGAAAAGAGCGAGCTGCGCCGCATTGCCCGCGAGGCTGGCCTGCCCACCCATGCCAAGAAAGACTCCACCGGAATCTGCTTCATCGGTGAACGCGATTTCCGCGAATTCCTTGGTCAGTACCTGCCGGCCCGCGAAGGTGAGATCCAGGACCCCGATGGCCAGGTTATCGCCCGTCACCCCGGCGTGTTCTATTTCACCCTGGGCCAGCGCGAAGGCCTGAACATCGGCGGCGTGCGCGGCCGCCCTGCCGCACCTTGGTTCGTGGTCGGCAAGGACGTGGCACGCAATATCCTGTACGTCGACCAGGGCCATGACAGCCCGTGGTTGCAATCCAACTGGCTGCGCAGCGAAGCCATGCACTGGATTGCCGGCACCCCACCCGCCCGTGAATTCGAATGCACCGCGCAGACCCGCTACCGCCAGCCGGACGAAGCCTGCACCGTGAAGGTGCGTGATGACGGTACGCTGGACGTGCATTTCGCTCGCCCGCAACGCGCCGTTACCCCCGGCCAGTCGCTGGTGCTGTACGACGGCATGGAATGCCTGGGCGGCGCAGTAATCGCCGGCACCGATGCACCCCTGGAGCGCCGTTTGGCTGCCCCTGTTTCCCCTTGAGAGATGACCATGACTTTTTCCATCGATGACCGCGTACTCGCCTTGGCTGGCATTGCCCAGGCCTTGCAGCAGGTGCGCCGCATCGCAGAAACCGGCCATTCGGAAAGCGCCGTGGTGCGCACCGCAATGGACAGCGTGCTGCGTATTGATGCCAGCTCGCCCGCTGCCGTGTACGGCAGTGCCACCCAGGTTGAGCCTGGCCTGCGCCTGCTGCGCGATTACTTCCGCAACCAGGGCAAGGACGATCTGCTGCCACGGCTTGCGCTGTCGGTGATGCAGCTGGAACGCCGCTTCGTGCGTGAAGGCGCCACGGTCGACAAGGTTGAAGCCGGCATCGAGCGCGCCGCCAGCATTGCCCGGGAGCGCGGCGACAGCTGCCACCCGGACGTACTGAGCGCGATGGGCGCGTTGTATGCGGACACCATCAGCCAGCTCAAGCCGAAGATCATGGTGCAGGGCAACCCGCACTACCTGGGCCAGGCAATGGTGGTATCGGAGATCCGTGCGCTGCTGCTGGCCGCAGTACGCTCGGCGGTGCTGTGGCGCCAGCTGGGCGGCGCGTACTGGGATTTCCTGTTCTCGCGCAAAGCCATGCTCGAAGCCATCGAGCGCCGTCTTCGCTGATTTTCTAGGCCCGCAATCGCATGGGTTGCGGGCCTGCATCGCAAAACCTCCCGGGATTCACGCCAGTGGGCTAAAGACACCCTGCCCACTGCCGATACTGCATTCGTGACTCTCCCGAGAACGTCCATGTATTCACGTATTGCAATCCGTTTGGCAGCCCCGCTTGTCCTCACCCTTCTGGTTGTGGTCGCTGCCGCCCTGTCCTGGCCCTCCGCGGCCCTGTGGGCGATCCTGACCACCATGGTGCTGAGCTGGCTGGTGTTTGCCTGGTGGAGCGTGCATTCGCAAAGCCAGCGCTCGCCCGAGCACGCCAAGGTATTGAAAGAGCAGGACCAGCTGCTCAACGAGCTGCGCAGCTTTGTCAGCAACGAAATCGATGGCTCGCGCAGCGAGATCGAGCGCGCCCGTGAGCTGATCCGGCAAGCCGTCGGCGGGCTCGGTGGCAGCTTCGATGCGATGAGCCGCAAGTCACGCCAGCAGAGTCAGGCGCTGGCCCGCATCGTTGACCGCGCCGGTGACGAGGGTGGCGGTGGCAATGGTGGCGTCGACGTCGCCCGTTTTGCCCAGAACGCCAGCCATCAGATGGAACAGCTGGTGGAAGCGCTGGAGCAGGTCAGCGGCCAGAGCAGCAACACCGTGCAGCACATCGACCAGATGGCGCAGCACCTGGACGGCATCTTCGCCCTGCTCGAAGACGTCAAGTCGATCGCCGACCAGACCAACCTGCTGGCCCTGAATGCCGCCATTGAAGCCGCGCGTGCCGGCGAAGCCGGTCGTGGCTTCGCCGTGGTGGCCGACGAGGTGCGCAACCTCTCCGAGCGCTCCACCACCTTCAACGAGCAGATCCGCAAGCTGGCGCACAGCTCCAAGGACGCGATCGCCAAGGTGCGGGAAACCGTCACCCACATGGCCTCGCGCGACATGGACCGCTCCCGCGAAGCGCGCCACGAAGCCGCCTCGATGCTGGACAGCGTGGCTGCGATCAATGCCTCGCTGGGCGACGGCATGCGCGAGATCTCCGAATGTGGCCGCGCCATCGACGGCAGCGTCGCTGAAGCCGTGCGTGCCCTGCAGTTCGAAGACATCGCCACCCAGGCCCTGGGTGGTGCACATACGCATCTTGACCGTCTTGGCGCGATCAACCGCGAAGCCGTCGCCTTGCAGGAACTGCTGCATCGTAACGGCGGCGTGTTTGACGGCGAAATGGTCAGCGCGCTGCAGCGCACCGGCAGCCGCCTGCGCGAAATGCGCGTGGAATGGGAGCGCCCGCCGCACAAGCCGGTGTCCCAGCAGAGCATGGGCGCAGGCACGGTGGAGTTGTTCTGATTTCCCCCTGCACCCGTTTTGCATCGAAGCCCCGGCCCTTGCCCGGGGCTTTGCTGTTGCTGCAAGCGCACTGATATATGCTGACACCCCGCTCCACCGCCAACAGCAATGCCGAGCCAGCAGCGCAGTCTGATGACGCCATGCCTCCATCGACTACTACCGCCAAAGACAGCTCGTTGAGCCGCCGCGAACAGCTCGCACTGCTTGAACAGCGTGCGCAGCAGGAGCTGCTGGAGCTGCGAGCACGGCGCGACCAAGCCCAAAGCCCTGGCCGCGCCGAGGACGTCGATTGGCTGACAACCTGCATCGACTGGGACCTGTCCGTTTCCTGAGCCCCCCTCAAGCTGCGCTTGGCCGGGCTACACATCCGCGCGCACCGTGGTCCTTCTGCGGGAGCGGCGCAAGCCGCGAAGCAAGCACAGCATCAGTTCTCGACCTGCAAGCAGCGCCAGCGTCGCCGCTTACGCTGCTCCCACAGACAAACAGCATGGCGGCCCGGGCCTGCGCGCGCTCCACGCTTTTTGTGGGAGCGGCGTAAGCCGCGAAGCAAAGACATCATCAGATGAAGGCCTGTCCCCATTGCCAGCTTCGCGGCTGACGCCGCTCCCACACGCAAAGACAAAGAAAAAGCCCAGCTGCGGATCACGCAGCCAGGCTTGGTTGTCTGCTTTGCCGACCGTCAGTGCGTAGCGCTGATCGTCGAGATCGAGCCCAGGCTGGGCAGTTCAAGCAGCTCGCCCGGGCCGCTGCGCAGCCACTGCACCATCTCGCGCGGACGCAGTGGCCGCGAGAACAGATAGCCCTGCAGTTCGTCGCAGCCCTGCTGGATCAGCATCGTCGCTTCGGCAGGGGTCTCCACGCCTTCGGCCACCACCAGCATGCCCAGTGCGTGGCCCAGATGCACGATGGCCTGGGTAACCTCGGCGGTACCGACATCGTGCAACATGCCCTGCACGAAGCTGCGGTCGATCTTCAGCCGTTGCACCGGAAAGCGATTCAGATAGTGCAGGTTCGAGAAGCCGGTACCGAAGTCGTCCACAGCAAGCGGAATGCCGTGCTGTTCGAAGACATCAAAGCACTGGCGTAGCGCATCGGTATCCCTGATCAATGCCGACTCGGTCAGCTCCAGCTCCAAGCGTTGTGGCGGCCAGCCATACTGCTGGCAGATGCTGACAACGCGCTCGGCGAAGCCGCGATCACGTAGCTGCAATGCCGACACGTTGACTGCAATACGCTCGAACTTCAGCCCGGCCTGCTGCCAGACCACAGCTTGCCGGCAGACTTCCTGCAGCACCCAGTCACCTATATGGATGATCTCGCCGCACTTCTCGGCAATCGGAATGAATTCGGCCGGGCTGCATGAGCCAATCCTGCCACTGTTCCAGCGCAGCAACGCCTCGATCGAGGGCGTTGCATCGCCATTGGCGTGCACCAAAGGCTGGTAGACCAGGCTGAACTCGTCGCGCTCGACCGCACCATGCAGCGCATGTTCGATCTCGACCCGACGCTGGGTCCGCGCCAGCGCATCCTGGCTGTAGTACTGGTAGGTATTGCGGCCAGCCTCTTTGGCAGCGTGCATCGCTGCATCGGCGGCACGCAGCAGGCTGTCGAAGTCGTTGCGCCCTTCGTCAAGCAGCGCGATACCGACGCTGGCGCCAACCTTCAAGGTGACATCCTCGCGGTAGAGGGGCTCGGCCAGCGAGGCAATCAGCTTGCGCGCCACATGCCCGGCGTCATCCGGCTCAACCAGGTTACGCAGGATCACGATGAACTCATCGCCATTGAAGCGGGCGAACAGATCGGCGTTGCGCAGGTTCTGGTGCAGGCGTGCCGCAGCGGCTTTCAGCAACATGTCGCCGGTGGCGTGACCAAAGGTGTCGTTGATGCTCTTGAAGCCATCCAGATCAATGAACAGCATTGCGAGGACGGCACCGCGTTCGCGCGCCTCGATGATCGCTTCGGAACCCTGCTCGCGCAGCAGCATGCGATTGGGTAAGCCGGTCAGCAGGTCGTAATGCGCCAACAGTTCCAGCCGCTCATCGGCCTCGCGTTCGCGGGTGATATCGCGGAACAGCACCACGAAGCGCTCAGGCAGGCCATCGCGTTGATCGAGTTCGATCAGCACCTGCACCCACACCCGTTGTCCGGAGGGGCGGTAGAAACACAGATCAAGCTGCTCGGGAAGCCCGCCTTCGGCGATGCGCAGCAATGCCGACTCAAAGTTGTCGCGCGAGTCCGGCATGTACAGGTCCAATGCCTGGTCCAGGGTCACCGGTGCCTTGCGCAGGCCATGGATGCGGTAGCACTCCTCGGTCCATTGCATCGCACGGGTGCTGACCTCGATCTCGCAACCGCCAATACGGCCCAGCGCGGACACCCGGTTCAGCAATTCCGTACGCCAGCGTATCAAGGCATCGGTACGGCGCTGATTGCTGATGTTCTGCACCTGCCCCAGCACCCGCTGCAGGCCGCCGGCACCGTCGTAGTCAAGCTCCACCCAGATACGCAGCTGCTGCTGGGTCACCGGGTCGCGACCCCAGGTGATATCGAAGCTGCCACCTTTGGCCTCATCCAGCAGACGCCGCCAGCTGCAGAACAGATGCGTGCGTGCCTCGCTGGCAAGGTTGCGCAACCACTGCCGGCCGGTAGGTAGTGCGGCATCGCTCCAGCCAATGGCAGCGGCGAATTCCTCCGACCACTGCACGCGCTTGCGCTGCGGCTCCCACACCCAGCTGCCCATGCCGGCCACACGCTGCGCGCGGCGTAGCAAGGCCTGCTGCGAGCGCAGTTCGTCCTCCAGCGATTTCTGTTGCTGGATGTCGGTATAGGTGCCAACCATCCGCAACGGCTGGCCATCGCCAGCGCGGGTGACTACCTGACCGCGGTCCAGCACCCAACGCCAACTGCCATCAGCCTGACGCAGCCGAAACTGGCAGGCAAACGGCACCTGCGGGTCATGCAGGTGTGCGGCAATGGCTTGACGCAGCAGTAGCTGGTCTTCCGGATGCGCTTCATCAAGCAGGCCTATGCCGGGCTGCGTGGCATTGGGGGCATGCGCCGGGCTGGCGCGGGTAACCGAATCGCTGACGATATCCCAGTCCCACAAGCTATGACCTGCCGACTCCATTGCCATCGCCCAACGGGCGTTGCGCGCCTCGGTGTCGCTGGCCACGGAATACAGGTAGCCCAGCGGAGTCGCGGAGGGCGATTGGACCACACTGAGCCAACCGTCCAGCCGCTGGCCTGCCCCCGGTAGTGGGCAGGCCACTGCCTCGTGTTGGTCCAGCCGTTGGCGGATACCAGCAAGTTGCGAGCAATAACGTGACAAGCGTTCGGGCAGGCCAAGCTCCCTGGCCATGCCATTGGCGGCCAATGGTTGCCCGTCCGTGTCCAACAGCACGACGGCCGCGTTCAACGGATGACGAAGCAGGCTAGCTATGACGCCGCGATCCACGCGATCTATCTCCATGCCCGACAAACCGGGTACCCATTCGATAACGGCAGCGACGCGGCAGAATTGAGCACTTCGTCGTGCGCTCTGTGCACAAGCCGCTAAACTGGGGCGACGCTTGTCCGAAACCACCTCTCATCATGCAAGCCGATCCGGTATCTTCCGCTCCACCCGTGCCCGTCGCGCTCCTGCGGCGGCGCGCATGCACGCTATGGCTGCTGGCTGTGGCCGGTTTTTTGGCGGCTGGCATGGCGGTATTGCTTGCAACGGACGCGAATTCGGTCGGCTGGCGGGCGCAAAGTGTGACGACGATCGCGATGGCGATTTGTGCGACGTTGGTTCTGCTCTGGTGGCAGCTCCGGCCTTTGAAACCGGCAGCCCGCCTCGGGCAGCAATTACCTGCCGAATTCGGGGAGCTGGCGGCGCTGCTGCCTGATGGGGTACTGATTTCTGACGGCGATACGGTGGTCTATGCCAATCCAGCTGCAAGCAGCATTCTGGGCATTGGCGGCGGCCGCGGCGATACCACCGCGCAGTTACTGGCCGGCTTGAGCGCACATGATCCGCGGTCTAAAAACAGCGAACTGCCGGTGCAACTATGCCGGATAGGTGGCGAGCCGTTCCACGCCATGGTGATCACCCAGCAGCTGCAACATGGGGATCGGACCTGCCAGCTTTTTGTCATTCGTGACTTGAGTGAGCTGGAGCACGGCAGGGTTGCCTTGGCCGCCAGCAACAGCGAGTTGCAGGCCATGGCGGGCCGCTTGTTCTCCTTGCAGGAGGATGAGCGCCGCTCGATCTCACGCGATCTGCATGACGATATCGGCCAGGCCATCACCGCGATGAAGCTGGCCGCCTGCGCCGCTCGCGATGAAGACAACAAGCCACGGCGGCAGGACGATATCGACCAGATCGTCGAGCTGGCAGACAGCACGGTCATCAAACTGCGCAATCTTTCGATGCTGCTGCGACCGCCACAGCTCGATGCCCTTGGCCTGGAAGCTGCTCTGCGATGGCAGGCCGGGCTGCTGTTCCGCTCCACCGACGTGGAGTTGCTGCTGGACGTGGATGCGCTGCCGCGCCGGCCCAGCAACGAGGTCGAGCAGGCCTGCTTCCGGATTGCCCAGGAAAGCCTGACCAATGCACTGCGCCACGCCTGCGCCAGCCAGGTATCGCTGTCGCTGCGTGACGGCAGCAATGGCGATCTGCACCTGCAGGTAGTGGACGATGGCGAAGGCTTTGATCCGGCGGGTCCACGCGGACTGGGCATGATCGTGATGCGCGAGCGTGCCCAGAGCGCCGGCGGCAGCTTGCATATCGAAACTGCGCCGGGGGCCGGCACCCGTATTGATCTGCGTTTACCCTACGCAATGGACGCACAGTGACCCCCAAAGGACCCCGCCCGATGTGGAATGCCAGCCCCTCTTCGCTTGGTGACCGCAATGACGCGCGCCCTGCCCGGCTGGGCGCTGGCAACCCTGAGCTCGCCACCCTGGTGGACGCCGCCAACCGTACCGGCACATCGTTGATGCTGTTGCATCTGGATATCGACCACTTTGCCTCGGTCAACGAGAACATGAGTGCCGAGGTGGGTGATCAGGCCCTGATCCTGATTGCTGAACGTCTGCGCGGATTTCTCGGCGAACGCGGCAAGCTGTGGCGCCACGGCAGCGATGAATTCCTGATCGCGGTACCTCGCGGCAGCCAGACCCCTGCACCGGAGGACTTCGCCGAGCAGGTACGCCAGCAGATCGAGCTACCCCTATCGGTACTGCCCTACACCCTGTTCCTGACCGCCAAGATCGGGGTTGGCCTCTGCCCGGAGCATTCCAATACCGCCACCGGAGTGCTGGATCTGGCCGAAGACGCCCTGCATCAGGCCGGCCGTGAAGGCGGTAATGCCGTGCACGTGCACGTGCTGCACAAACCCAGCAGCGCCCACAGCGAGAGCATCATCTCGCGGCAGCTGGTGGATGCCATCGACAACGGGGAACTACGCCTGCGCTACCAGCCCTTGGTCAGCGCCCGCGATGGCCACGTCATGGGCATGGAGGCGTTGCTGCGCTGGCAGTCCCCTACCCTGGGCATGCTGGTCCCCGAGCGCTTCATGCGCACCGCCGAGCGGTTGGGCATCATCGTGCAGATCGGTGCCTGGGTACTGGAAACCACCTTGCGTCAGGCCAAGGTCTGGCGTGATCAGGGCTTCGATGATTTCAACGTAGCGGTCAACGTGTCGACCCTGCAGCTGCTGCGCCCGAACTTCTTCACCGAAGTGATGGCGATGCTGCAGTCCATCGGCGTGCCGGCACGCATGCTGACCCTGGAAATCAACGAGAGCGCGCTGACCAACAACGTCAACTTCGTTCACGAGACTTTGGCCAACCTTCGCAACGAAGGCATCAGCCTGTGCCTGGACAACTTCGGCACGGGCGACTCGAGCTTGAGCGCGCTGGTCCGTTATCCGGTGGACAAGCTCAAGATCGACCGCAGCTTCATCAAGAGCGCACCTGCCGCAAACCGCGAGGCTGCGATCAGCCGCGCCATCATCGCCATGGGCCACCAGCTGGGCATGACGGTGATTGCAAACGGCGTGGAATCGCAGGCCCAGCTCGGTTTCCTGCGTCGCAATGACTGCGATGTATTCCAGGGCTATCTGTTTGGCGAACCGATGTCGGCCGACGCCGCTGGCATGACCTTGCGTCGACGCTACCTGCGGCCGGAAGCGTTCGCCGAGACCCGCCCTGACCGCACCTTGTTGCTTCTGGACGACGAAGAAAACGTGCTGCGCTCATTGGTGCGCCTGTTCCGTCGCGATGGCTATCGGATCCTTGCCGCCGGCAATGTGCGTGACGCCTTCGATCTACTGGCGATCAATGACGTACAGGTAATCCTGTCCGATCAGCGCATGAGTGATATGAGCGGCACCGAGTTCCTTGGCCGGGTAAAGATGTTGTACCCGGACACGATCCGCTTGGTTCTGTCGGGCTATACCGACCTTAACACCGTCACCGACGCGATCAACCGCGGCGCCATCTACCGCTTCCTGACCAAACCATGGAATGACGACGACCTGCGCGAACACATCCGCCAGGCCTTCCGTACCCATGATGAAAAGCAGGGTGTGGGGGCTTCGTAAGCAACGGCCGGGTCGTTTCGGCTTTTGTGGGAGCGGCGTAAGCCGCGAAGCCACCAATGGCTAAACCGCTATCCGTGCAATGCAATTGCACGATGCGTCGATGAAGGGCTACCTGCCGGAGATCTACACCCGCAGGTACTACGAGGACTGACACTTCATCAGCTTCGCGGCTTACGCCGCTCCCACAATCCTGCGGCACCACAATTCGGCAGCCGCGCAGCCGATCATTTCGGCTGGCGGATCGGTAGCACAATGCGGAAGCAGGAGCCCTCGCCTACCGTGCTGTCCAGGTCGATGCGGCCGTGGTGCTTGTTGATGATGCCGTAGGAGATCGACAGACCAAGACCGGTACCGCTGCCGACCGGCTTGGTGGTGAAGAACGGGTCGAAAATGCGCTGGCGCAGTTCCGGCGAAATGCCTGCACCGTCATCCTTGAACTCCACCCAGACTTCATCACCGCTGACACCTGTGCTGACCACGATATTGCCGCGATCGGCAATGGCATGACCGGCATTGAGCAGCAGGTTCATATAGACCTGGTTGAGCTCGGACGGCAGGCACTCGATCATCGGCAGTTCGCCGTAGTGACGCTCCAGCGTGACCTTGTACTTGAGCTCGTTCCAGATGATGTTGATGGTCGATTCGAGGCCGGCATGCAGGTCGACCAGCTTCCACGACTCGTCGCGGCCGGAGTACGAGAAGTCTTTGAGATCGCGCACGATGCGGGTCACCCGCTCGATGCCTTCGCGTGACTCGGCCATCAGCTGCGGCAGGTCCCGGCTGATGAAATCGATATCCAGACGGTCACGGATATCGTCGATTTCGGGAATCAGCGCCTTCGGGTCAGGTGCGCGCAAGGCGCGCTCGTAGGCCTCGATCACCGTGAACAGGCTGCGCAGATACTCCTGCAGGCTGCCCAGGTTGGAGTGGACATAGCCGATCGGGTTGTTGATTTCGTGCGCGACGCCTGCAGCAAGCTGGCCGATGGAGGCCATCTTCTCGGACTGCAGCAGCTTCTCCTGGGTGCCGTTCAAGCGCAGATAGGCCTGACGCAGCTCGGCATGACGCTGCTGCAACTCGCGCTCGTAGTCTTCTGGGCCGTCGATATGCTGGAACAGGGCCAGAAACGCCTCGCCAGCCTCATCACTGTGATGGTGCAGATGCAGGGTGATGACCCGCTCACCGACCGGCAAGCTGCCAATCCAGCTGCCCGAATCGCGGGCCTGCGACAGCGCGAAAGGTGGCAACAAGGCTTCAAGCTGGCGGCCAAGATCAACGCTGCCAGGACCGTCCACGCCAAACAACTCGCGCACGAGGCCATTGGCGATGCTGACTTCGAACTTGCCGCTGAACACCAGCATACCGTGCTGGACGCGCTCACCGAGGGCTCGCAATGTGGCCGCCGAGGGGGTTGGCATGAGAATGCTGCTATCGAACTGGGTCACGGCGGTCGGTACAAACTTGGGAACAGACCGCCACTATAGCTGGATGTGCGTATTCGATCGCGGCACTGGCGCCGCATTTGCTACAGGTCAGGCAACGGCCAGCGGCCGCCGCGCATGCACGGTTTGCGCCTGCCCCTTGGCATCGTAAGAAGGCGCGTTCTCGCTGCGGCCCAGCTGACGAAGAGCCCAGTTGATCTCGCGACGACGGCGCGCCAGCAATACGCCATTGGCGTGGTTGCGCTCGGCCAACTCCTTGAGCTTTTCTGCCTCATGCAGCGGCGGCTGTCGTTCCAGCTCGCGCAGGGCATCCAGCTTTCTGCCGGTGGCTGCTACCAGGGCCGGCACGTCGTGCTCGGCCAAGGCGCGTTGTTCGCGGTCAAGCGCTTCGCTCAGGCGCTGCAACGGGTCGCCCATGGAGAGGTTCATCCCTGCAACTGCTGGTCCAGGCCCAGCATGCGCGTGGCGATGGCATCGGGATTGATCTTGTAGCTACCGTTTTCCAGCGCCTCGCGCACCGCTTGGACGCGGGCCTGGTCAATGGCCGGGGCGGCGCTCAGCTCGCGCTGTACGGCCTGCAGTTGGGTAGCCTCGCCGGTCAGGCGCACGCTGTCGGCAGCCTCAACGGGCTTGGGCTTGGCATCGCCTGTGGCGGCCACTTTGGTGTTGATGGCCACGCTGCGCAATTGCGCTGCGGCCGGTATACCACCGTCGATTTTCTGGCTCATGTGATGGAGTCCTGATTCGGTTCAAAAACGATAACGGCGGCACTGGGTGTTTCTTTAGCGATTTATCGGCTGACCAGCACGTCGCCGGCAGGGGTGGCAATTCCCTGCATCACCCGGCGTGAAGACAGGTTCTCGACCGAGACCCGCTCACCCTCACCCGCATCCCCCAGCGCCTTGCCCGCCATCCGCACTTCTACCCCGCCCCGGCGCGACACCAGGGCGACATTATCGCCACGACGCACGGTGCGAGGTGCAACCAGATCTGTCGCCGACAGCAGGCTGCCGGCGCTCAAGGCGCGCCGAGCGACCCGGCCAACGGCCGCCTCCGGCTTCAACAGCACGGCACCGGCCAAGCGCGCGGTATCGCGCTTCACGCTGCTTATATCGGCCGCAGCCAGGGTTTCTCCAGCGGCTATGCCGCGCGCCAAAACCAGCACCTGCTGCTCGCGGCGGACCTTGACCGGGACGAACAAGCGCCAGCCGCCTGCCTGTGGGCAGGCGACCTCGACCGTGGTGTTGGCGGTAACTTTGGCCTGCAACGGCTGCGCGCAGGCGGGCAAGCGTAGGTTGGCGTCGAGATTGGCTTCCCCGCTCTCGCCTGCCGTCAACGTGGCCAATGCAGCAGCACGGATGGTTTCCACCGGCTGGAACGCGGTGGCCCAGGCCAGTGAAGGCAGCAGCAGACAAATAGAAAGGAGTAAGCGCATCGGCGGCAGCCACCCGGCTCTGGAATAGTTCGATGAATCACAAAGCAAGTGCCGTGCCAGTCCTGGCCAAGGCGGACACTCAAGTTGTCGCCACCTGCCGCCGATACAGCATTCATGTCACAAGACCTGCTCAACAGAATTGACCAGCGCACCCGGCTGGCCGGCCATAACCGCCTTGCTCTGCTGCTGTTTCGCCTTGGCGGACGTCAGCTTTTTGGCGTGAATGTCTTCAAGGTCCAGGAAGTGCTACGTCGCCCGGCATTGTTCCAGGTGCCAGGGTTGCCGACCCAGTTTGCCGGCGTGGCCGACGTTCGTGGCCGCTCGGTCCCGGTGCTGGATCTTGGCTTGGCTATCGGCCACCCCGAGCGCGAACCAGAAGCGGACACAACGCCGGGCTACCTGGTGGTGACCGAGTTCAATCGTTCGGTACAGGGATTTCTGGTCAGCGGGGTTGAGCGCATCGTCAATATCGCGGTGGAAGATATCCACCCGCCGCCGGAATTGGGCGCTGAATCGACGTATTTGACCGCAGTTACCCGCTTCCAAGGCGAGTTGATCCAGGTGATCGACGTGGAGAGCGTGCTCGCCGATATAGCCCAGGTGCGTAGCGAGGCGGTGCTGGATCCATCCATGGCACTGCCAGCCGACGCGCCGCCGATGCAGGTGCTGGTGGTCGATGATTCGCGTGTAGCCCGCCAGCAGATCCGCAGCGTGCTGGACCAGTTGGGGGTCAGCGCCACCCTGCTGTCCGATGGCAAGCAGGCACTGGAACACCTGTTGCAGATCCATGCTTCGGGTGAGAACCCGGCTGAGCGCTACGCGATGGTGATTTCCGATATCGAAATGCCGGCGATGGACGGCTACACACTGACGACGGAAATCCGCCGCCATGCGGGGCTGGCCGGCCTGTACGTGCTGCTGCATACCTCGTTGTCTGGCGTGTTCAACAACGCCATGGTGGAGCGTGTGGGTGCCAATGCGTTTGTGGCCAAGTACAGCCCGCATGAGCTGGCTGATTTCGTGTTGCAGCGGCTGCGCCATGTGGCTGAGACGCAGTACGCGTATAGCTGAGCCTGGCTTCCTGTAGTGGGGGGCGGCGCGCCAGCGCGCCGCCCCGCCGCAGCCCTAAGGACCAGCAGGGCCCCGGAACCTCGCGGGGGACAGACGGGCGGCGGTAGCGGCGTCGTGGC